>JBIKKD010000178.1:0-3774 GCA_044360565.1 Kapaibacterium sp. (SeqCode) | reverse complement strand
AATTTCAGGACTAGACCATGGCTAAGAAAGGAGCCCGCGTCATCATTACGCTTGAGTGCACGGAAGCAAAAAAAGAAGGCAGACCAGCTTCCCGCTATACCACTACCAAAAACAAACAGAATCATCCGGAGAGATTGGAAATCAAGAAATACAATCCTTTCCTTCGCAGACATACGATTCACAGAGAAACTCGATAAAGCCGTCAAATGACGGCTTTTTTTTTATCTCAAAGCATCTTCCAATGCCGTTTTTGCATCAGTTTTCTCATCACGATATTTGACAATCAGTGGCGTTGATATTGAAAGTCCATGCTCTCTACCGAATGAAGAATCAATTGATCTTGAACCGGGTATGACAACGGCATTCGCCGGAATTTCCAATGGCTCCCCTGCTTTCGGCTTGATTATAATACCATTTACCAAGTCATAAACATGAGTCGAGGCATTGAGAATCACTCCTGAACCCAATACTGCTCGATTACGAATCATAACGCCTTCATATACTCCGCAATTTCCACCTATCATAACATTGTCCTCAATAATCACTGGCCTGGCACCAGCTGGCTCTAGAACACCACCTATTTGAGCAGCCGCACTAATATGTACATTCTTCCCAATTTGAGCACATGTACCAACCAAAGCATGTGAATCGACCATTGTACCCGAATCAACATATGCACCAATATTTATATACATTGGTGGCATGCAAATCACTCCGGGAGCAATATATGATCCGGTCCTAATTGCAGAGCCACCGGGAACCAAACGCACATTGTCACTTATGGACATTTCTTTCAATGGAATTGTATGCTTATCAAAGAATGGCATTCCTGAGATAGACATATCCTGCAAAACACCAACCTTAAACAGCATCAATATTCCCTGCTTCACCCATTGATGAACAGTCCAAGTTCCGGATTCATCACAAGTTGCAGCACGAATTTCACCTACATTCAAAGCATGGAGAAAATCCTCCAAAACAGCAAGATTATTCTGAGCTTGTAGATATTCGACTGAACTACCGATAAGAGATTCGATTGAAGATTGAAGAGGATGCATGATGAATGAAATAAAGTTGAAAGAACAAAAGTCATAGAAGACAAGTTAGCATTTTTGTATCTTAGTTCATGACTGAAAACACCATACACAGCCAATTTGGAGAAATCACTTTCGATTGCATAGATTCAATCCCAAATGATGCACTTTTGGATGAATTGGTAGATTTATCAGTGTCACTTTTCGAGAACAAGCCCAATCATGAATATTTCAGTGCATTGAAACACAAACCTGCACTTATGTTGTTGGCAAAAAATTCTGACAACACTCTAATAGCATGCAAAATCGGCTATCAATATTCCGATGATGTTTTCTACAGTTGGATCGGCGGCGTTCATCCTAAGTTTAGAAAACATGGAATAGCACAATATCTAATGCATATGCAACATGAATGGTGCATAAATCATCATTACAGATTGATTAGAACGAAAACGCTCATAAATAACTCAATAATGTATGCATTGAATGTCAAGAATGGGTTTTCTGTTATTGGAAATGATGTTTCCGGCAAACATGGACCAAAATTGATATACACAAAATTACTCTCATCAAATCCTGAAGATCGAATATGAAAAAGCTCATTGTGTTATTCACAGTAATGGTAGCGTTGAATTCCTTTTCTCTCATTGCTCAAAAACAAGCGATTCCCGATTCCATCAAGTATAAGCAAGCTCGTTTTGTGCATGATTGGAATGCCATGATGACCGACATCATCATGGAAGATGGATTTTCACCGGCGGTTATTTCCAAACATTATGCTTATGCTAATATTGCCGCTTATACTGCGGCACAACCTGGATTTGCTACGCAATATAGACCGCTGACAGGACAACTAAATAGATTCGACAATCCTCCCATGCCTGATATATCCCTTCAATATGACTGGAGATTATGCGCCGTTTCGGCGTATAAAACTTTGGTTAAAAAGGTGTTGTATCGTTCGCAATATTCCGACAGCATGTATAAAGCTCAGATCGAAGCGATCGAAGCTGAATACGAAGACATTGACAAAGGCGATGATATCATTGAACGCTCCATAAAGCATGGTGAGAATGTTGGGAAATATGTGATAGCATGGTTCAAGGATGATGGATATACAAAGAATCAAGGTCGACCACGCTATAATTTTCCTAAGGGAAAAGGTAAATGGGAACCAACTCCACCGGAATTTGCAGATCCACTTGATCCATGGTTCAAAACTATGCGCACATTGGTACTGGATTCTGCATCCCAATTCAGACCACTTCCACCAATCAATTATGATGAAAAACCAAATTCACCATTCTATGATCAAGTGATGCAAGTGTATATCACTTCCAAAAATCTTACGCTTGAACAAAAAGAAATCGCCGCATTTTGGGACTGCAATCCAATCAAAGCATGGCATCAAGGACATTTCGTGTTTAATACGAGACAAATCTCACCAGGTGGACATTGGCTGGCTCTCGCAAAAGTGGGATGTGACAGAATCAATGCAGACATGATGCAAGCAATTGAAGCATATACTCTTGTTGGAACGACACTCTTTGATGCCTTCACTGCATGTTGGAATGAGAAATACTCATCTCACTATATTCGCCCAGTCACATTTATCAATAAATATATTGACTCAACCTGGGAACCATATCTTCAGACTCCTCCTTTTCCCGAACATACAAGCGGTCATAGCACTATATCATCTGCAAGTGCAGAAATACTCACAAGACTCTTTGGCGAATTTTCATATGCAGATTCAACTGAAATACGATTTGGTTTGCCAATCCGCACTTTCCCAAATTATCATGCCGCAGCGTATGAAGCGTCCATCAGTCGCATTTATGGAGGCATTCACTTTCGAAGAGCATGTGATGAAGGAAATAGAATAGGAAAAGAAATAGGCGGATTTGTTTGGGATAGATTAAATCTCAGAAAACCTCGAGAACAACACCAAGAATAATATTTGAATAATATGTCCAAAACAATAGCAATCAGCACCGGTGGTGGAGATGCGCCGGGATTAAATGCAGTGATTCGATCTGCAGTTCTCTCTGCTCATCAAAGGAATTGGAAATGCATAGGAATTCGTAATGGATTCAATGGAATACTTTCACCCAATGAATTCATAAGACATGGTGGTGGAACCATAGAACTTACTCCGGATTCCGTCCGTGGAATAACACATCTCGGAGGAACCATACTCGGGACAACCAATAAAGGAAATCCCTTGCATTATCCAATTGTGAACTCCGATGGAACAATAACCGAAATTGATCGAACAGATGAAATCATTTCCACATTCAAATCCATGGGAATCGATGCACTCATCTCCATTGGTGGAGATGGCTCTATGGAAATAGCACATATACTTGCCAAGAAGGGATTGCAAGTGATCGGTGTTCCAAAGACAATTGACAATGATCTCGAAAAAACAATTGCAACATTTGGTTTTGAAACTGCTGTTGAATTTGCCACAAATTGTATTGATAGATTACATTCCACTGCCGAAGCACATGAAAGAGTGATGATCGTCGAAGTCATGGGACGATATGCCGGTTGGATAGCATTGCATTCAGGAATTGCCGGGACAGCTGATTGCATCTTGCTTCCGGAAATTCCCTATGACATTGATTCCATTGTCAGTAAAATCCAAGATAGAGAACACTCAGGTTCCCATTTTTCAATCATTGTCATTGCAGAAGGCGCACTTCCAAAAGATGGCAGCGTTTCTGTCATTGGCCAA
>JBIKKD010000177.1:0-3776 GCA_044360565.1 Kapaibacterium sp. (SeqCode) | reverse complement strand
CAAGCAATTTTTGTCCCATCGCGGAACATTCAATATGCCAACCAGGTCTTCCCTTTAGATTTTTTCCATCAAAAGTAAAATCCCAAAACGGTTCATTGTCTTTAACAGCTTTCCACAAAACAAAATCACTCACTTGCTCGCGTGAATATTCATCGGCATCGATCCGAACACCGGCCTTGAAATTTTCCACATCAATGGCGAAGAGTCTACCATATTCCTCATTTTCTCGCCATTTTGCAACATTGAAATAGATACTGCCTTCTGCTTCATATGCAAATCCATGGGAATGTATTGAGGCAATCAGATTCTGCATCTCTTCAATATAATCCGTAGCTCTCGGCATTGCAGAAAAATCTTTTTGCTTGATGCCAATAAGCTCCAAATCTCTTTTGAATGCTTTTTCATAATAGAGAGTAAGTAATCGAACATTCTCTTTAGGATCTGTGGTTTGCTCACCAAATTCCATATTCCATTTCGGACTTCCAATTGCACTATCCCTGATTGTTTTATCATCGATATCAGTGATATTCATCACCCATTTCACTCGATATCCACAGATGATGCGAAGCGATCTTTGCAGTATGTCCGGGAATAAGAATGAACGCAAATTGCCGATATGAGCATGGTCATAGACAGTCGGACCGCAAGAATACATATGCACTTCACGATCATGAAGCGGAGTGAATTCCTGTACGGATTTTGTGAGCGTATTATAGAGGGAAAGTTTCATGGCGACAAAAAAGGCCGGATGAACCGGCCTGTAAAAAATCAGGGGACAATTCTGTAAATCATTCTTGGGAATGGAATCACTTCGCGAATATGCTCCGCACCGGAAATCCATTTGACGGTTCTTTCAACTCCGAGTCCAAAACCTGCATGTGGTACTGAACCGTATTTTCTTAAATCAAGGAACCATTCGAATTCTTCTCTTGGCAATTGTTCATGTTCAATGCGAGAAAGCAAAGCATCGAAATCATCTTCGCGCTGACTTCCTCCAATAATTTCACCTGCACCTTCAGGAGCCAGCATGTCCATCGCTAAAGCAACAGTCGGCTGATCCGGATCGCGCTTCATGTAAAATGCCTTCACTTCTGCAGGATATCTGTGTATGATGCATGGTTTGTCAAATTGCTGCATGATTGCTTCTTCCTGAGGAGCACCAAAATCTTCACCCCAGGGGAAATCAATTTGAATTTCAGATCCATCTGACTGCTTTTTGTTCAATTTCACATCATTTTTATTCAACCATTCAACAGCTTCAGAATAACTCATACGATAAAAAGGTCTACGAATGGCTTCGAGCTTCGATACATCTCGACCCATAACAGCCAATTCTTTTTGACATGTTTTGAGAACATATTGAACGATATATTCAACCAAATCCTCGGCTAGATCCATATCATCATTGAGATCAAAAAAAGCCATTTCGGGTTCAACCATCCAAAACTCAGTCAAATGGCGTCTTGTTTTTGATTTTTCAGCACGAAAAGTCGGACCAAATGTATAAACTCTTCCTAGAGCCATCGCACTTGCTTCTGCATATAATTGACCTGACTGAGACAAATATGCTTTTCCCAAATCGAAGTATTTGGTTTCAAATAAAGTGGATGTTCCCTCGCATGCATTTGGGGTCAAGATTGGCGAATCCATAAGTTTAAAGCCATTACCATCAAAGAAATCTCTGATTGCCTTTATCACTGCAGCACGAATACGCATGATAGCATGCTGGCGCGTGCTTCTCAGCCATAAATGTCGATGCTGCATGAGGAATTCCGTTCCATGTTCTTTTGGAGTGATGGGGTATTCCTTCGCTATTTGCCATATTTTCAGACCCACAACATCAACTTCCACTCCACCGGGAGCTCTGGATTCAGCTCTTACGGTACCGGTGATGGAAACAGAGCTTTCTTGTGTAAGTGATTTTGCTTGTTCAAACAATTCATCGCCGATTGATGGTCTAAATGCCACACATTGAACGATGCCTGAACCATCACGCAATTTCACAAAGCATAATTTTCCTTTGTCTGTTCTATCGGATACCCAGCCATTGAGAGTGACTTCTTTTCCGATATGATCTCCAAGATTCTCGATTGTGATATAGGAATGATAAAGCGACATGATGCTTCCGGATACGATCTAATTGAAACAAGTATTTGATTTTTTATCATGCAAAAAAACAAAAAAAACGCGAGAAATCCGCATCAGGAGTCATTTTTCGCCATATGCTCACTTAACCACAACTTTTGATATTCACCATTGGGATCATACATGTCGGCCTGTTTTTTTGTATTGAAGACTCTATCCTGTCTTGGATCATTCCCTACACCTGCGATATACATCCAATTGCCCCAATTACTGGCTACATCATAATCAATGAGTCTGGATTCAAACCATGCTGCTCCGATTCTCCAATCCTGGTTCAAATCATGGACCAAATAACTTGCAACATTTTGCCTTCCACGATTGGACATGAATCCTGTCAGATATAATTCTTTCATGTTTGCATTAACAAAAGCATCTTGAGTCTCTCCAAATCTCCATGAATCAAAGACTTCCTGGTTCCATGAAGAAGTTTTCTTTAATCCTCTGATGCCACCCAGCAAGAAAAAATCAATCCCGTTCTTTTTCAATGTCCATTGAAAAAACTCACGCCATAACAATTCGAATTTCATCCAATAAGTGGAATCATTCGCACCGAATTCCTGCTCATAATCATTCACAGTTTTGAGAATGTTTTTTGCAGACAAACTACCCAATGCAAGCCATGGAGAAAATTTTGAAGAATATGCTTCACCGATCAATCCATTTCTGGTTTCTTTATAAGTCGCAATGCCATGCATTCCATATGTATATTCATGTAGTCTCTTTAATCCCTCATCTTCCCCACCTATGGCTCTAATGGCTGAATTCGGGTGAATGGATAGATATTTTGCATATGGACCATGCCATAAGTTTTCTGTATCATTAACATCAAATGACTTTGGCAAATCGGGTAATGAATGTTCTGCCAAGACACATTGATTCAATCCAATGTGTTTTTCTATTCCTTTTCTGAATTCCGTGAATACAGATGGTAATCTATCCAGATTCCAAGGCAATTCAGACTCTGTGAACATTGTTCTGCTTTCAAATTCAATGACTGGTATGGAAATACTGTTCCTCACATTGGATAATACCTGTAATTCCTCATGAGCAATTTCCTTTTCAGTATGAATCGCATGAACATTGAATTGTTTGGCCAGTATAGGGAGGAGTTCTTCAGGCTTACCTTCAAGTATCAATAGATCACTATTCAGTGATTGGAGTTTTTCTTTGAGTGCCAAAACACTCTGCTCTAGAAATGCTAATCGATGATTGCTCATTTTAGAGAATCCATATTTGAGCTTCACACTATGCCTTGGATCGAAAATATAGACCGGCAATAGACAATCTTGGGGATTAATGCATGTAAATCCGGGCATATCATGGATGCGCAGATCATGTTTGAACCAGTGTAGTATTGTTTTCATGAAACCCGAGAACAATAACCATGAACAATTCGTGCCTTTACTAATTATTATCTCAGGCATAAATGTGGAAGATTTCATGTTTATTGCTTGGCTAAAAAATTGTAATTTGACCACGATTATAGCCAAAACACGAAATTCGCGCCTTAAGAATTCTTTTGTTTTGTGCATATCTCCTTGGAGATCAACCTTTTATCAGTATTGAACAAACTGAGACCCGTACTTGGAGCATGAGATTATGCCTCAGATCATCATTGATGGACAGAGAAT
>JBIKKD010000176.1:0-3783 GCA_044360565.1 Kapaibacterium sp. (SeqCode) | reverse complement strand
GGACAGCCACAACTCAGGATCCATATGTAAGTGATGGGAATGCTCCAGCACTTTTGGATGAAGTTGAAAATCGTTGGGGAAAGCTCACAACAATCAAACGCGATATTGTACATTGTCTTGATGCCGTGCCAAACACCGGTGGTTTATTCGTACTTGGAATTGCCAATGGAATTGGAAACATATGCTCAGGTACCAATTCGAATGCGTATTCAGTTTCTGGCATTTTCAAAAACGGCTTGGCAAAAATCGAAGATTATATGGGTGACATTGTTACGATTGCACATGAACTCGGACATAATATAGGTTCATATCACACGCATAATTGTCAATTCTGGCCACCAAGAGGACTTGACTCTTGCATGACAAGCGGAAGCGCATATCGTTCACGCTCAAATTATTCTCAGGAAGCTTGCTTTAAAAATGCACCAATGGCAAATCCAGGCTCCATAATGAGTTATTGTCATTTGACAAATCCCTCACGATCAGTCGCTTTTACATTTCTTCCGAGAGTTGCAACCTATCTCCGAAACTATATGGAGAGTCGTCCTTGCATTGAACCTGCAACGCAGCCGATTGTGAGAATGGTCTATCCATGGGGACAACAAACTTTTGTTGTTGGCACTCAAACTTCTATTGACTGGACCTCACATAGAGTCACAAATGTGAATATTGAATTCAGCACTGACGGTGGAACAAATTGGCGTACAATATTTGCTTCAAGACCTGCGGTTACCGAAGCAAATGGTACGGGTTCTTTTCTATGGACCATTCCTGACAATCCAACCACAAAAGGTAGAATCCGCATTGTTGATGCAAGTAACAATCAAGTTCGTGATACTTCTTGGGCTGATTTCACCATTGCCAAAGCAACTATCACACTGACTACTGACTTACGATCAAAGAAATTTGGGATGAAAGAGAGAATTCCGCTCAATTGGACAAAAGATCTTGTGGATCGCGTCCGCATTGAATTCTCATCAAATAATGGATCAACTTGGTCACTCATTCGCGATTCATTGTCAAACACGACATTCACCGTTGATATCCCTGATGTAGAATCAAAGAATTGCTTTTTCAGAATAGTGGATGTTGCAACAGGAAAACTCATCAGTCAATCTGCAATATTCGAGATTGGAAAAGAACAATTGTCATTATTGCAACCGGCAAATAATGATACGCTTTGTTTGGGTAAGCCATACAACATAACATGGTCTCATTCATTTATGTCCAATAGCAAAATATTCATAGAATATAGAAATGTTGGGCAAACAACTTGGAGGAGAGTTTCACTCTTAGGACATGATGCTGATTCTTCCAAATTCACTTGGACATTGAATAATGTCACCGCTGGTACATATCAATTCAGAACAGTCTATAGACAAGATACATCGCTATCAACTTTGCCTATAAATCTTTTCATTAGCAGTGAAGGTTCTTGCGCCACGGCTGCAAGCATCAGTGATCTTGATTATTCTGCATTCACTTTGTTCCCAAATCCTTCCAGTGAATTTGTACGAATAATTCCATCCAAAGAAATGTGTGTCAATCCAAGAATGATCATCTCTGATAATGCAGGAAGGTACATGCTTGAAATAATGGATCCAATGCAGAATATCGCAACCGGAATTGATGTATCCGTAAATCACTTGACATCAGGCACATACTATATCACGCTCATTTGCGATGATCGCAGATATACGCAAAGTTTCACCATTCAACGATAATTCGGATAGATAATTCACCATGTTACAATCACTGATTGCCGCATCATTACCATATATTCCCAAATCCATAGTTAAGTCTGTTGCATCTCGTTACATAGCCGGCTCAACATTAAGGGAAGCTGTTCAAACAGTCCAAGCACTTGAAAAGAAGGGCGCTTCATCTACGATTGATGTGCTCGGTGAATTCGTCACCACCAAAGAGCGATCACTCCATGAATATGAAAGTTCAAAAGCTGTTTTATCTGCTATCAATCAATATGGTTTGCCTGCATATCTATCGGTGAAGCCAACATCACTTGGATTAGGCATAGATCCTGAATTTGCCTATGAGAATATCCGTTCATTGGTGAATATGGCAAAGGAATTTGGTGCCTTTGTTCGAATGGATATGGAAAATACTCCCTATACCACACAGACTATTGACATGTACCGAAGATTGCGACATGATGGATTTGATAATTGTGGGATAGTGATTCAAGCATATTTACATAGAAGTGAATCAGATATTTTATCTATTCTCGATCTAGATCCCAATATCAGACTATGCAAGGGAATTTATCGAGAAAATCCTGAAATAGCATTTACAAATCCTGATGATATTCGGAATAATTATAAGAAGCTTCTTAGACTACTCTTAAAGCACGCTTCAAAGACAGGGATTGCAACACATGATGATATACTCATCAATGATGCGATGCATGTGATTGAAAAAGAAAAGATCAGTAGAGATACATATGAATTTCAAATGTTGCTTGGAGTTCGCGAAGAAAGAAGAGATGCAATTTTACGCCTAGGGCATCACATGAGAATTTATGTACCATTTGGGGAAGATTGGTATGGCTATTCGACAAGAAGACTCAAAGAAAACCCACAAGTGGCGGGTTATGTATTCAAAGCCATGTTTAAGAAAGGATGAAATGCAAAAACTAATCATCCCATTCATCATAACCATCGTCATTCTCTTTCAACCATCGTTTGGTTGTACAAAACCTTCAGTAGATCTTAATCCACTCTCCATTGCCACTTTCAATATAGCTTGGCTTGGTGATGGTGAAGGGAAGGATGTGATTCCAAGAACGAAAGAACAGTATACATTGATTGCCGATATCATCAATGAAACATCTGCAGATATCATTGCCTTGCAAGAAATAGAAAACATGCAGGCACTGAATCAATTGCTTGTACATTTACCCGATTATACGGCCATACTCGGTTCCGGTGGCAAGTCACAGAATGTTGGATTCATGTATAAAAAATCACTCAAAGTGGAATCCATTGGTGAATATCTCCCAATCGCTATCGATCCAAGTCGTAATCGACCAGGATATGTGGTCAAAGTCAAAAAAGGGAATTTTGATTGTTATTTGATGTCTGTTCATTTTAAATCTACATCAAGATTTGACTCAACCGATGAGATGCGTATAGAGTCACGCCGGATGAGAAGAGAACAGTCACAAAAAGCCATGGCATGGATAGATTCAATCAAATCCAATAATATAGATCAAGATATTTTCATCGTTGGAGATTTGAATGATTTCCCCAAAAGAGAAAAAGAACCAACTCTTCAAGCATTGACTGCTTCTTCAGAGATCACCTTTCTCACTTCAGAGATGAAAAGTTGCAAATTTCAGAATTTCTATGTCATAGATCATATCATAGCCTCCAAGTCTGCACAAAATCGCTTCATAAAAGGTAGCGAACGCATCATTGACATATATTCCATGCATTCCAAAGAAGTCGTAGAGAAAATATCCGATCATTGCCCGATCGTCATGCAATTTGATGTCACACAACCTGATAATGATTAATCCATGAAACAATTCATCATTGCAGTGATTGTTTTTCTTGCAGGACAATCCATTCTAGAAGCACAACCCTATCAGCAATTTCTTGATTGGCAAATAGCACAATCGAAAAGATGCATAAATGCAGTGCTCAAAAAAGATTTTCAGAAAGCATATGATCTCTTTACTCCGGAAATGAAGAAAGAATTTTCAAGAGATACATTTGCTATTTTTTGGAATCTTTTTGAAAAGAAAGCCGGAAAACCATATAAAGT
>JBIKKD010000175.1:0-3795 GCA_044360565.1 Kapaibacterium sp. (SeqCode) | reverse complement strand
CTTCGGTCCAATGCTTGGATATATTGAGTCAGGCGCAATGACTGATGAAGAAAGAAAACATTGGTATAAATTCAGGCCACAAGAAACCCTTCAAGAACTCCTTGATATTTGTACAATTACAAGAAAAGATCTAGAATCAGGTATTCGATTTCCGGATTCTACATCAGTCTCAATCTATAAAAGTCTTTATGATGATGTTGTAGATAGAGTCAGCGCCGTCATGCTTTATAATGGAATTGAAACCAAAACACCCAATATGAAAAAAGTGTCTCTTCCAAAATCAGGTATTCATGTAATTACCAGACTCGAAGGCAGAGCAAATGTCAAGGAGCAAGATCGAGTCCTTCAAAAAAAAGTATTCGATGAAATGATTCAAGATTTGAAATCAGTGCAATGAAGAAACAAGTAGTTGTGGGGATACTAATGAATGCTGAAAAACAAGTATTCATCGCGCAAAGATCGGCATCGGGCACATATCCATTGAAATGGGAATTTCCGGGTGGAAAAGTTGAGGGAGAAGAAAGCTTCGAAGAGGCTCTCAAAAGAGAATTGCACGAAGAATTGGGATGCGAAATCCATCCTCCATTTGAACTCTTTCATAGTAATGATATCATCTATGATGATGGTGGGTCATTTTCAGTGCGATTCTATATCGTAGTATGCGAACTTCCAAAAATTGAATCAACCTTGTGGGAAGAGATGAAGTATGAGCATATTCAAAATCTGCATCTCTATGACATGCTTGAGGGAAATAGGGAAGTCGTGAGATTGCTTCAAGAGCATTATTCATAACGAAGCGCTTCGATTGGATCCAAACTCGCGGCTTTCCATGCGGGATAACTTCCGAAAGCGAGACCCATCAAAGTGCAAATTATGATGCTGAATATAACCCAGTTGACAGGAATTGCGGCTTCGGTATTGATAAGTGCGCCGAGTCCTTGACCTGCTAGCACCCCGAAAAAGATACCTATCAACCCACCTAATTGACATAATGTGATTGCTTCAATGATGAATTGAAACAAAATCCATTTTCTCTTCGCGCCAATCGCTTTTCGTATGCCGATTTCCTTGGTGCGTTCTTTTACTGAAACAAGCATGATATTCATAATACCCACGCCCGCCGCAAGAAGAGAAATCAATCCGGAACCCAAACCAAATACTTGAAGATAATTTGAGAATGAAGCGAATTGACTGCTCACTGACTCATTGGTCTCAACTTCGAATGTATTGTCTTCCCATGGCTTGAGATTACGCAATGAACGCATCACGCCGATTGATTCATCCACCGCTTCAGCCAATTGTTCTTTGGAATATGCCTTTGTTGTTATCTCAACCGAACTTGTCCATTCATCACTGTGATATCTGGAGAATACCGTGAGTGGAATCACTGCTTGTGCATCCAAACTCCGACCAAACATCGAGCCTTGGGATTTCAATGTACCAATCACTTGAAACTGTTGATTCTTGAGCGTGATGAATTGTCCGATTGGATTCTCGCCATTGAATAATTGCACCACCAAATCATTGCCGATGATAACAACAGGTGCGGATGAAGATACTTCCGACATTCCGAATGCTCTTCCGGTTTCAATCACGAAATTCTTTACGACAAAAAAGTTTTCATCGGCACCGATCAATGTAACCACAGGATCTGTGAAAAAATTATTTCTCTTAGCTGTATATCCATCTGTTTCATTGTGAAGTGAAACCAGAGAAACACCTTCCATTTGATACTTGAACTCTTTCGCCTGCTGATAGGTAATGTCTTTACGGTTTCTATACTTGCGCCATGAATTCCCAAAATTGACACTTGGCGTGCGTTTGATCATGAATGTATTTTGTCCCATCGCCACCAATTGCGTATTGAAAGAACCTTCCAATGTACTTACGGCAGTACCAGCACCTATGATCGCAAATATGCCGATGGATATGCTGAGCAATGTCAGTACCGTTCTCAGCGTATTCGCTTTGATGGATTGCAATGCTTGTATGATGCTTTCAAGAATATTCATGATGTTTTATGATTCATAACGAAGAGCTTCCACGGGATCAAGTGCGGAAGCGCGCATTGCGGGAACAATTCCTGCAAGAATGCCGACGATGATTGATACTACTGCGGCAATCAAAATAAGTTGCGGAGGAACATAAGGCGTGAGGAAATCAGCTTCAGGTACGAGGCGAACAGCTATTGCAATCACCACAGAACAGAATGTGAAAGCAATGAGCGCGCCAACCAAACAAAGCGAAGCGGATTCCACCAAGAATTGTGTGAGAATGGAAGAACTTTTGGCTCCCAAACTTTTTCGGATGCCGATTTCTTTTGTTCTTTCAGTCACCGACACAAACATGATATTCATGATGCCGATGATACCAACAATAAAGGAGAGCAGAGTAAGCCCAATGCCTATGCCCCAAGTTGCCAATCGCAATGTCTCCACTTGTTCCTTGAAAGTCTGCGTTTCATTGATGGAAAAATCTTCTTCTTGTCCGGGGGGAACATTCCGGATTGAACGCATCAAGCCTGTTGCTTCAGCGCGTGTTTCATCGAGTTTTTCTGCGGAACCTGCTTTGACTGCGATTGAAATGCTCCTACCGGTCATTCCATATACGCCAAAAAAAGTAGAGATTGGAACGATCACTTGATTATCCACAAAATCCATCATCATTGTTCCGCGTTTGATGATCACACCTATGATTTCAAATGTACGACCGCCTATTTTGATTGTTCGACCAACTGCATCGCCTTCAGGAAAGAGTGCTTTAGCTACACCATATCCAAGAACGGTCACATTCGTGCTATATTCATCTTCGAATTGAGAGAAAAATCTACCATATAAAATCGTACCGGCCGGTAATTGCGAATAGGAATAGGGAACACCAATCACGGAAATACCGGTGATGGTGCGATCCCTTTCTTTGACTGTCGTACCCCATTTATGTGCCTCAGGCAAACTCACCTCGGCAGTTTTGACTGAATTACAAAATTCCATTGCCTGTTGATAGGTGATGTTTTTTCTCTGCATCGTCTTGCGCCAGTTTTGTCCGCCGGACCAACTCCATTTATCAATATACATCACATCCGTACCGAGAAGATTCACAGTGGATTCCAATGCGGCATCGAGACCATTTAAAAACCAACCCATGAGAATCACGAATGTGATCCCAATCACAACGCCCAATGTTGTTAGGAATGAACGCAGTTTATTGGCTTGCAAACCTTCGAATGCAATGCGGAATGATTCCTGTATTTCACTGATGCGTATCATGGAATTTCAAATGAAGTGACAGGATTTGGATTGATTGTATCTGATTCCACCTTGCCATCACGAATACGAATGATTCTGCGAGCATGACGCGCGATATCTTCCTCATGCGTGACGAGAATGACAGTATTGCCTTTCGACCAAAGATCTTGAAACAACTTCATGATTTCGATACCGGTTTTGGTGTCAAGATTTCCGGTTGGTTCATCAGCCAAAATGATGGAAGGTTTTGTGACAAGTGCTCTTGCTACCGCAACTCTTTGTCTTTGTCCGCCTGATAATTCATTCGGACGATGAAGCATTCTGTCACCCAGACCGACATCTTCTAATGCTTTGATTGCTCTTTCTTTTCGATTATCGGAAGAAATGCCCGAATAAATAAGTGGAAGTTCAATGTTTTTGAGCGCTGTGGCGCGTGGCAGAAGATTGAATGTCTGAAATACAAAACCGATTTCTTTATTGCGAATTTCTGCCAAATCATCATCTGTCATTTCATTCACATCCAAACCTTTGAATGTATACACGCCGGAAC
>JBIKKD010000174.1:0-3811 GCA_044360565.1 Kapaibacterium sp. (SeqCode) | reverse complement strand
ATATCGAACTGCCATCGGGAAATTGGGCTTGGGCAAACATTTCAGGACCATAAATCAATGTTTTTGCATTGAGCTGGGAAGTGTTTTGTCCGATGGAACGAGAATATGGCTCCTGTATGAGCTGATAAAATCTCCCTCCCAATCCGATGCGCATGATGCGAGTCGCGGGAACAAACATAAGGAATTTGAAGAACTGTTCCGTGCTCATGGTAATCGGAGTTTCGGAGAATTCGGACCATGACATGATGCCGCGATCAAATCTTCTGATAAACAGATTACCTTCGATTGACCAATCTTTTCTAAAAACATAGCGAATCGAATCGCGATAGCTGAATTGTCTAAAACTAAAACTACGAACCGCCGTTCCGGGTAATTCAAAATCATAGATGGTATAATTTGCAAGAACTTCGAATTGTGGATTGAATTCAAGAGATCGAGAACGCCATTGCAATCCGGGTGCAAATCGAATGCTGCTATTTCTATTGCTGAGTGAGGATCGCTCCGCCTTCAAGAACACGAAATGCGTTTGTTGCAATCCACCTATCAGAGAGATGGTAAGATGCTCATCAATCGGTCTTTTCCAAAATAGGGAAGCGATGATGGTTTGCTCATCACGATCATCATTATTCGAGGTACTAGGCGTATCATATCTCAGAAGTGAGGCGGATGCATCATAACCGATTGTGTCATGTTTCCCTAGAATGATTTGTCCGAATGAGAACAGTCTAAATCTATTCGACACATTATCGCGCTGAAATTCTTGTTTGCGTATGATGTCTAATTGATCTTGGTCAATTGCAAAGATTTGTTTCACGGCATTTTTTTCATCTCGATTGAATAATGAGAATCCTCCCGTGATTCGATTCCCTGATTCATTGTCATAACTGAGCGAGCCGGTCACATTCACGATGAATTCCTGCAAATTGCGATTGATTGCGGTATTGCTGAATTCGGTGATGGGATTTCTGAATAATCGAGCGATATCAGCTATTTCGGCATTGAGCATGAAAGTGGCTGACAATTTTGGTAAGATTTCAATGCCTATATCAGCATCGGCTCTATTTCTTTGTTCGAGTCGTCTTTCAATGGCAAGTGCCCCGGAATTACTGCCTTGGGGAGAATAGAAATCTCTATTGAGCATGGTACTGCGAATTTGCATGTAAATTCTATTGCGACTTCCATTCTGCTGATAGGAAAATGCACTCAACATAACATCAATATCGGCCATGTTTCGCATGCTGTCTATTGCGGTGAATTGTCCTCTTCCTTCACTTTGCAGCATCAAATCTTCGCTGAGATTAATAGGGATATGCCTGATATGCGCATAAGCAGAGGCACCTCCGCCTTTGATCCCCAATTGCTCATTGGCTTCAAATCCACCATATACTTCTCCGCTAAAGAGATTTCCTTGATATCCAAGTCCTATGTATCCACCCATTCTTTTGGCTGATTGGAGAGCTATGTCTCGAGAATCAGAGCGTGAGCTATAGAGCATTTGTCCAAGTGCTTGAAATGCATCCGAGAGTTTGTGCTTTAGCAGACCCTGCACCGTGATATTGTCTTGAACAGCTATTGTATTGGTTCGCATGATGGAACCACGATAGCGCTTTTTAAAGAGATATTCCGTTCCGGTTATAGCAATGTCTCGAATCAACATATCGGATGAAAACAAAAATGTATTTGCAATCTTATCTGTTCCATATCTCCATTCTTGCTGTTTCATCAGAGAGTCTGTCAAAGGAAATGCATTCAAGAGTGATATTTGCTCTTGTTGAGATTGAAGAATGACGCTCTGCAGGCAGAAGAAGAATAAGATATGAAGGAATCGAGAAATCATGACCACAAATTAGCATAATTGATGATTCTTGCACCTGTTCGATTGCAAAGCAATAGATTTGCATGTTCAAAAGGAAATCAAGATGTCACAAAACGCCGAAATACCAATACTCAAACTCCTTCCTTCCATGCATGGTCGCATTCGAGAAGGTCATCCATGGGTTTTTGCCGAATCACTCAAAAAACATGATCCACTGCCTGCGGGATCACTTGTCAGACTCATGACAGATTATGAATATGATTGCGGAATCGGTTTCTATAATGCTCATAGTTCTATAGCCATTCGATTATTGCATACGCATGAAGATGTGAATGTCGAGTTTTTTGTGAATAGACTTCGCTCCGCATTGGCAATTCGCGAGAGAGTATTTCCAAACATGAATTCGTATAGATTGTGTTTTGGTGAATCGGATGAACTTCCTGGTTTGATCATCGATCGATATGGTGATTATTGCGCCATGCAATGTTTGTCTGCAGGTATGGATGCTCGCATTGACATGATCATTTCAGCATTGAAAGAAATTCTCCCCGGTCTCAAAGGCGTGATTGCAAAACATGATTCTCCACTCAGGCTCAAAGAGGGATTACAGCAAGGGGAATATATTGTGTATGGTGAGATTCCCGACAATATCAATATTCAAGAACATGAAATTCAGCTTGAGATTTCACTCGTGCATGGACAAAAAACGGGATATTTTCTTGATCAGCGATTGAATCGAAAGTGGGTGGAGCAATTGTCAAGCGGACTCGATGTATTAGACTGTTTCACCAATCAAGGTGGTTTCGCATTGCATGCAGCTAAAGGTGGAGCGAAATCCGTACTTGGAATCGATAGCGCAAAACAAGCAATCGAAGCATCCAAGAGAAACGCTGAATTGAATAATTTTTCACAGGCGCAATTTGAACAGGCAGATGTTTTTGATTTTCTGAAGTCTTCCGTTCAAGCTGGAAAAACATGGGATATAATTATACTCGATCCTCCTGCTTTTACAAAAAGCAAAGCCACACTGGCTCGGGCCAAGCGTGGCTATGCGGAAATCAATAGGCAAGCCCTGAAACTTATCAGGCCTGGTGGATTTCTGGTGAGCGCAAGTTGCTCTCAACATTTGAGTGCGCAAATGCTCATTGAAATCGTTCAGACGGAATCAAAAAGAGTGAATCGTTCTTTGCGATTGATACAATCGGGTGGACAAAGTCCATGTCATCCGATTCTTCCAATTATGCCGGAAACATCCTATCTCAAATGTCTGACATTTGAAGTACAATAATCACAATTCAAGTTCTGCACCAAAGATGATCATGCGTCTTTGACCCGGAAAGAATTCTTTTCCTTCAGCGCCCGATGCATAGAGCGTGTCGAAGAGATTTTGTACTTGCAATCGTAATCTGAGGGATTGCATAGGACCGCCAATCGACATGATGGAATGATCGATATCTAAACCGAATACGGTATATGCATCCACGATATTATCGGCATAATAGCCATTGAATGAGTTCTGAAGATCAGTAATCAATTCTTGATTATTGATCAGATCATCATCAAAATTATCAGAACGGAATGAACCGATATGTCTCATATTAAGTGATATACCGGTTGTTTGATTGCGATAACCGATGCGCATCATCCCCATGAAATCAGGGAAGCCCGCGATGCGATTGCCATTGAGTGAAATTGCATCACCATTGCCCGTGAAATAATTCATGTCCACGATTCGATTATATCCCATCGTAAGATTACCTGCGATTTCAATTGCATTGCCATTGTGTATGGGGAATGATTTCCATCCTTCGAGTTCTATCCCGATATGTCTTGTACGCGGTGCATTGCCATCAATCGGAGCGCCGAAAATATCGAGTCTTCCACTCTTCACGAGTTCATCAAAAAATTCCATTGCATAACCAGTGATGCCAAAGCGTTCAAACTCAGATGTATGATGCCAGCCAAGTTCGAGATTGAGCATGGATTCGGGCTTGA
>JBIKKD010000173.1:0-3816 GCA_044360565.1 Kapaibacterium sp. (SeqCode) | reverse complement strand
AGAGCACTGCAATCAAGACAATTGCGATCGACAAACAACAAGGCTTTGTCTATGTAGGTACTGATGAAGGACTATATCGCGGTATCACAACCATCGTCACACCTTCCATCGATTATTCGAATCTGCGCTGTTTCCCTCAGCCATTCATTCCCGGCACGCATCAATATGTCACTGTTGAAGGTCTTGGTGAGCAAAGCGGAATTTCGATTGTTACACCTTCCGGCATGCCTGTGCGCAATCTCATAACGCAGAGTGGTCGCATAATTTGGGACGGAAAAAATGAACAAGGAGAATTGGTTGGATCCGGTGTATATCTCATTGTTACGCAGTCCGGCAATCAAGATCAATCAGGCATCGCTAAATGCATGGTGATCAGAAAATAAGTGCAGATTCTTCAATCATTGGCATGGTTTTCCCTCCGCAAGTATTATGTCACAGAATTTTTTCGCAATTTGCAGTGTGTATTAGCAAGGAAGCAGAAGCTTGAAGGTTATTCCCGTAGATAAACCATTGCGTCTCAGCAATTCCGGAGAATTGGAAATTGTCTTTCTCGGAGTTGGCGGAGCATTTTCTCAGACGCTATTTAATACCAATTTCCTGATCATCAAAGGAGATGCGCATCTTCTTGTGGATTTTGGAACAACGGGTCCATTTTCATTGCCCGCTTCAACCGGTTTGACATTAACCGACATTGATGCATTACTTCCAACGCATAGTCATTGCGATCATATCGGTGGCATTGAATCACTTGCTTTGTGGAATCGCTATGTGGCAATACCGCAATTCGGTAAGAAGAAATTGTCGATGATTATTTCCGAAGAATATGAAGAAATTCTATGGAATTATTCATTGCGTGGTGGAATGGAACAGAATGAATATTCTGCAGAAGGTAAACCACTTGCAATGTCGGATTTCTTTGAATTGATCAGACCTCAGTGGATTGAACGCGAACCGCGTTTGAAATTGGAGATTGATTTTCAGGGAATTCACATTGAGCTCTTCGGCACGAATCATGTGCCAGAACAAGCATCCAGCGCATCGAGTGCATTCATCACGCATGGATTGCATATAGATGGTCGCATTTTTGTTTCCGGCGATACAAAATTCGATAGAGAATTATTGGATATGTATGCGGATCGTTCGGATTATATGTTTCATGATGCATCATTCTTCCCTAATCCAGTGCATGCATCTCTTGAAGAATTACGAATGCTTCCGGCATCAATGAAAGAGAAGATGTTTCTTGTGCATTATGGGGATGCTCATGCCAATTATGATGTCAGTGAATTCTACGGGTATGCCCAAAAAGGGATGCGTTATATATTCGATTGAATTCCTTTCCCTCCCAATAGCTTTGATAGTAAATCGCTATTGAATACCATGCCCAAAGAGGTTTCCACCTCAATGTCTTTTTTCATCAATTCCTTCAATTGCTCTTTGTCCCAAAGCAGACATCGCGTTTCATCTATAGTGGTGACTGTAGCTGTTGTGAGATTACCCGATAGAAAGCTCATCTCTCCCACGAATTGTCCATTCCTGACATAACTTACGATTGCATCATCCACTTCTATTTTGGCAAGTCCATCAGAAATCAATGCCAATTTGTCGATCGTGGTATTCTGATGCACCATCACGAAATCTGATGGCAATGTTTCATATCCTGCTATATTCAAGAGCTTTCGATAGGCGGTTTTGGGCATGTCTTTGAAAACTTTTGCATGCAATGTCAATTCTTCATCAGTAAATTTTAGATTTCTTCTTTCGCGATAAAGCATCGTGAATTGATAGCCATTGACGAGGATATAAAACCCACACCATACGATTTCCGCCCATTCAGGAGCATGCAAGTCCCTGAAATGATAGATTAATTCAATATTGAAACCAATGATGATGAGTACACGAAGCCAAAGGATATCTTTGACAATAAATCCCGCAAGATAGAAGAGATTAAAGATGCTGGTGATGATGAACTCGGTGATTGAGAACTGTGTTTGCATGTATGTCTCGACCATTCTAGAAAAGTATATGGCAAAGATACGGATGTTTCTTGCTTTGCTAATCAAGATACATTGATTCAATAATTTCTTTTGCTATGTTTGCTCATGATGATACGCTACCTACTCATAGTATTGCTTTTGGCAACTGATCTTTTGGCTTCAGATCATTGTTTGCTCTATCCGGTTTCATTGTCGGACAGAGTGCAAACCTCAGATCTGATCATTGAAGCAGAGATAGTAAGCGACTCTTCATTTGCTGAACAAAACATGATTTATACGGCCTATCAATTGCGAGTATTGGGTACATTGAAAGGCGCAGAATTTGAAACAATTCGATTGCTCACCGAGGGCGGCATATTGAAGGACAGAGCATTGATCGTAAGACCTTCTCTCACTCCAAACATCGGCTCAAGAGGGATATTCTTTCTGAAGAAATCGGGTGCTTTGTATGTGCCTTTTGCCGGACCTCAAAGCATGATTGCATTGCAAGAAGATGGCAAAGCGCTTGAGCCATTTCGGATATATCCGAATATGCTTGATGCGATTGAGCGCATCGTTGCTCTTACCGGAATATCTTATCGACATATACCAATTATTCAAAAAAGCGATAAATCCGAAAAGACATTAGCCGCTAGTATTTCTTCCATTTCACCAACTATATCAAATGCAGGAAGAGGTTCAATCCTCACGATCTCGGGTTCGGGTTTTGGTGCGAGCAGAACAGGCAATGCAAAAGTGGAATTCAAAAATGGAAATGATGGAGGAGCAACTTGGACATCACCCGCATCATCACAATATGTGTCATGGTCTGATGCGGAAATTCAAGTGCGCATTCCAACTTTGGCAGGTACGGGACAAGTTCGCGTGACAGCAGCCGATAATTCAACAGCTGTTTCAGGACAGACACTCACGATCGATTATTCACTGCTCAATACTTCACTCAATCGTATTTGGTTGAATGGTCAAAATGGCAATGGCGGACATACATTCGTGTTTAATTCTTCCTTCGGAACCAATCCTACCGATGCCGCCAAAAGAGCATTGCAAAGTTGGCGTTGCAATACCTTCGTGAATTTTGCCTTGAGTGCAAATACCACGAGCATCAATCAATCCGCGAAAGATGGTGTCAATGTCATTTCATTCAATGCAAGTTTGCCCGCAGGAGCTTTAGGAGTGACCTATAATTGGTATGCAGCATGTGCTGCCAATCAATTCTACAATGATGAATTTGACATGATCTTTTCGCCGAATCCCGGTTTTGGTTGGAATTTTGGTCCGGGACCAACAACAGGAAATCGATATGATTTTGAAACAGTTGTTGTACATGAATTGGGTCATGCGCATCAACTCGGACATGTGATCAATGCAAACTATGTGATGCATTATGCATTAGGACCCAATACCGATAAACGAACATTGAATCCCGTTTCAGATATTGCGGGTGGAAGTGATGTGGTTTCTTTTTCAACAGCCACAAAACCATGTGGTCCTGATGAAATGATTGCGCTGAATACGAACAATTGTCAACTCTTTGCTCCGCCGATTGCAGCATTCTCAGCAACACCCACATTGGGTTGTTCGCCTCTACAAGTACAATTCACTGATTTGAGTCAGAATAATCCCACGACTTATGCTTGGGATATCGATAATAATGGAACGACAGATTATACCACGCAAAATCCACTGCACACATATAACATTCCAGGAACATATTCCGTGAAATTGACAGTGACAAGTGGTAGTGGAATGAATAGTGCGACAATGACAAATATGATCACGGTAAATCAATCCCCAAGTGCGATTGGCCGTGGAGCATTCA
>JBIKKD010000289.1:0-3819 GCA_044360565.1 Kapaibacterium sp. (SeqCode) | reverse complement strand
ATGAAAACACTTTTTGCAGGCATTCCTCTCGATGCAATGTCTGTCTCCATGACCATGAATGGTGCTGTGATTCCCGTTCTCGCAATGTTCATCGTTGCCGCTGAGGAACAAGGCGTAACAATGGACGCACTTTCCGGAACGATTCAAAATGATATTCTGAAAGAATTCATGGTGCGCAATACATTCATTTATCCTCCCGATCCATCGATGCGCATCGTTGCAGATATCATTGAATTTACTAGCAAGCATATGCCCAAATTCAATAGCATCAGCATCAGTGGCTATCACATGCATGAAGCCGGGGCAAGTGCCGTACAAGAAATTGGATATACGATTGCAGATGGTTTGGAATATGTGAAAAGCGCTCTTGATCGCGGTTTGCATATTGACGACTTTGCACCGCGCCTCTCATTTTTCTGGGGCATTGGCATGAACTTCTTCATGGAAATTGCCAAGATGCGTGCAGCGAGGAAATTATGGGCTGAGGAGATTACAAAGTTTAATCCGCAAAAACAAAGTTCATTATTACTCAGAACGCATTGTCAAACTTCCGGTTGGTCTCTCGCCGCTCAGGATCCATATAATAATGTGATTCGAACAACCATCGAGGCGATGAGTGCGATTCTTGGTGGTACACAATCTTTACATACCAATTCATTTGATGAAGCACTTGGTCTCCCCACTGATTTCTCGGCACGCATTGCTCGCAATACACAATTGATATTGGCTGAAGAATCCCGCATAACTGATGTGGCCGATCCACTTGGTGGATCCTATTATGTTGAATCTCTCACGGATTCACTCTATCAAGAAGCCAAGAAAATATTGTCAGAGATTGATCAATTGGGTGGCATGACAAAAGCCATACAGCAAGGAATTCCCAAGAGACGCATTGAGGAATCAGCAGCTAGAAGACAAGCCCTGATCGATCAGAAAAAAGAAATCATAGTCGGCGTGAATAAGTATGCACCCGAACAAGAAATGGATGTGGATGTATTGGATATTGACAATACTGCCGTTTTGCATTCCCAAGTTCAATCTCTTGAAAAGATCAAAAGCGGAAGGAAATCTGAACTTGTAGAAGAATCACTGTCGTCGATCCAAGAGATTGCTCAATCAGGCAAAGGGAATTTGCTTGGAGCAGCAATCATAGCCGCAAGACAACGCGCAACATTGGGCGAGATTTCCGAGGCGATGGCAAAAGTATTTGGTCGATATGAACCAACTGTGTCATTGATCAGCGGTGTATATGCTTCATATAATCAAGACAATTCAGGATTTGCCATGGTGCAGGACGAAATAATCGCTTTTGAACAAAAACATGGAAGAAGGCCACGCATCATGGTGGCAAAACTTGGTCAGGATGGTCATGACAGAGGAGCTCATGTGATAGCAACAGGTTTTGCGGATGCCGGTTTCGATGTCGATCTCGGACCTCTCTTTCAAACTCCTGAGGAGGCTGCTAGACAAGCCATTGAAAGTGATGTACATGTTATTGGCGTGTCAAGTCAGGCAGCAGGACATAAAACCCTGATTCCCCTTTTGATAGATTCACTCAAACAACAAGGCGCTGGTGATATCATCGTGATTGCCGGTGGCGTGATTCCACCAAAAGATTATGATGAATTATATGCTTCAGGCGTGAAGGCGATATTCGGTCCTGGAACAAATGTAACCGAAGCCGCGATGAAAGTGGTTCAACTGATCGAATAATAAGCAAAAAAAAGTGGCCTCCCGAAGGAGGCCATTAACATTTACGCTGAGATTCTAACGAGTAGATCGACCACTCTGTTTGAATAACCCCATTCATTGTCATACCAACCAACCACTTTCACGAGATTACCCATAGCCATTGTGGAATCGGAATCGAATATGCAGGAATGCGGATTTCCGATGATATCAACCGATACTAGTGGATCTTCGGAATATTCCAAAATGCCTTTCAAATAGGAATCAGCGGCAGATTTCATAACTGCATTTATTTCCTCTTTGGTCACTTCTCTGCTCAAGATAGCCGTTAAATCTGTGACCGATCCATCAGGTGTCGGTACGCGGAATGAGAATCCATCCAATTTACCTTTGAGTTCGGGGAGAACTTCGCCAACTGCTTTTGCAGCACCGGTTGTAGTTGGGATGATGCTCACTGCCGCGGAGCGTGCTCTGCGAAGATCTTTATGGGGGAGGTCCAAAATGCGCTGATCATTTGTATATGCATGAACAGTAGTCATATAACCCTTCTCGAGGCCGAATGCATCATTGAGTACTTTGACCATGGGCGCAAGACAATTTGTTGTGCAGGATGCATTAGAAAGAACGGTTTCGGTACCTGTCAATGTATGATCATTCACACCGAGTACAACTGTTCTGTCAAGAGCATCTTTTGCTGGTGATGTCAAAATCACCTTATTGGCATGCTTCAAATGTTTTGATAATTGTTCTTTTGAGCTGAAGACGCCTGTTGATTCAATCACGCAATCCAAATCTGACCAAGGAATTGATTCGATGGACTTTTCCGCGCTGATCACGATTGTACGGCCATTTACGGTGATTGATGAATCATTCGCTGTTACTTCACCAGAGAATCTTCCGTGAACAGAATCAAATTTAAGTAGATGAGCCAATGTTTTGGCATCTGTGAGGTCATTGATACCAACAATCTCAATAAGATCGGGTCTGGCGGCGGCCACTCTGAACACTAAACGCCCGATGCGTCCAAAACCATTGATTGCGATGCGAATTGCCATGGATTGAAAAACCAAAAAATGAACAAAAAGGAAAGCATGCTAATTTACGAATTCGCAATGCCTTGGAAAACTACGGGGAAAAATATTCGGATTCTGTAAGAATCGAGTGATTTTCCTGTAATTTTGCCTTTGAACACGCGATAATACACTTTAATTCCCGAAACAATGGCCATACATCCACTCCTTGCAAATGCAGTTGATTTTGAGCTCAGATTTTGTCTTGAAGTCCTAAAATTGGAATCTTTCCATCTTGGGTATTCTGAAACGGAACTTGATATCATCGACTCTCTTCCCGCTTTGCGTTCTGCTCAAGCAACTTATACGCAAAGCATCGTGGATTGGATGCCTGTCGAAGCCAAAACAATATTGGATGTTGGTTGTGGTATCGGTGATGTGGATTTAGCGCTTGAAAAAGCAGGTTTCATCGTGCATGGTTTATCACCTGAAAAGCAGCATCAACCTTATTTCAGGAATTCGCATCCGGAGAGCAATTTCATTCATTCAGGAATAGAAACATATATTCCAACAATGAGATATGATGTATTGCTCATGAGCGAATCAAATAATTATTTCACCTTGCAAGATGGAATGTCTGCCATCGAGCGTTGCGTAAAGCCGGGTGGACATGCCATCATTTCGGGTTTTTTCAGAACGAGTGATCATTCTTTGATCAATACGAATATGGTCTATCGCACTGATTTCGAGAAAGAATGCACTCGCCGTGGATTTCGGATCATCAGAAGTGAGAATATGAGTCAGAGAATCATACCGACATTGCGATTTACAGAATCCTTATTCCGCAATTATATGCTCCCCACTTTGCGGATTGTGCAGGATTTGATGCTTGGTTTTTCCCCGACATTACGATTCCTTTTGGGAACGGTTTTCAAACGCATGGGTAATTTCTTGGAAATACTCGAGAAATGGTATGATGCCAATTTGAGTGAGGGTTTCTTTCGTGAGAATATGACATATCACACGTATTTGATCCAAGTACCGGAGAAAGAGTGAGACTTGCATTTGTGATATTCACATTCATGTATGGGATTGGTCATGTACTCATGGCGCAAGATTC
>JBIKKD010000172.1:0-3822 GCA_044360565.1 Kapaibacterium sp. (SeqCode) | reverse complement strand
TATGTGAACATGTTTACAGCTTCTTGCTTGATGGCACTCATTTATTTGGGTGGATGGGATGTCCCTTTCTTATACGAACAATTGGCCGGCATTGGAATAGCACAAGGGAATCCACTATTGGGATTGATTCAATTTAGCGTCTTCTTTGCAAAAGTAGTACCGATGCTCTTTTTGTTCTATTGGGTTCGCTGGTCACTTCCCCGTTTCAGATATGATCAATTGATGAATCTCGGATGGAAAATCATGTTGCCTTTGGCATTGGCCAATATATTATTGACAGGAACAGGCATCATGCTTCTCAAGCATTTTGGAATCATGTAATCACAATGTCAAATCGGAAAAATCCATGAACATACAACATAATATAGAATCGGAAAGAATGACATTTTGGGAGAGAATCTATCTTCCTGAAATCGGCAGAGGTTTGGCATTGACTTTCAAGCAAATGTTCCAACCCACATTCACAAGACAGTATCCTGAAGAAAAATGGATTCCCACAGGTTCATATCGTGGCCGTCCGGTACTTGTTTTGGAAGAAGAAGGTGAACGCTGCGTTGCTTGCGGACTTTGCTCAAGAGTTTGTCCAGCACTTGCAATTGAGGTAAGAGCTGCTGAAACTGACAAAGTGAAAGAGCGTTATCCTGAAAAATTTGAGATCAACATGCTCAGATGTATTTATTGCGGATTCTGCGAAGAAGTATGTCCTGAAGAAGCAATCATCATGAGCAAAGATTATGAATTGGTGTTTACTAATCCTCAGGATGCAATCCTTGGGAAAGACAAGTTGCTCATTCCGATAGCACAATTGCAAGATCGCTTGGAGTTCTTGCGCCAATACAGATAAATATATCAGATTTTGTCTAGAGCAAGCCCCATATAAATTGGCTTGCTCTTTTCATTTTTATCGAAACTTTCTACAGTCATTTAGCGTAATTGCCCCATTCATAATTTCAGTTAGTGATTTCTATCATGGACAATGACTTAATGATTTTCTCTCATGAAAATCTTCTTCAGCAAGCGCAAGAATCTGAATTGCAACTCGGATATCATATTCTCAAATTTTATGTTGATGCTCCGGGCGTTCCTGCGAAGCGCATCACAGACACCATTGAATCTTTTTATCTCTCCCCTTCTGGCGGAACATTGCGTGATAGCTCCATGAATATCGTGATGTATAGCGCCAAGTATGACAAATACAAAGGGTATGGAAAAGCATAAACGACTATTTATTCATGTTTCATTATACAATGAGTTCTATGAAAAACTCTAAGCGTATCATGTGGGCTTTGCCAATCATGTTTGCCATCAGCATCATGAATGCAATGCAAGCACATGCACAAATCAACCCCATCACATTCGAAGAATACACATTACCAAATGGTTTGCATGTGATTCTTCACAAAGACATTTCTGCACCAAATGTAGCCGTATTGGTACATTATCGAGTTGGCGCTAGAGATGAGGATCCACAAAGAACAGGTTTTGCACACTTTTTCGAACATCTCATGTTCGAAGCTACAGATCACTATAAGCGCGCTTCATTGGATAAATTCGTTCAAGGCGCCGGTGGTGAATTAAATGCATATACATCATTCGATGAAACTGTCTATCACTTTGAAGTTCCAAGCAATGAGATTCGCCTTCCGCTTTGGATTGAAGCATCTCGCATGCGCACACTCCATGTGGATTCCATCGGCGTGGAAACACAACGCGGAGTCGTTAAAGAAGAACGAAAGAATCGTTATGACAATTCACCCTATGGCGATTGGTTTGAGCGTACTGCAGGCAAATTATTCAATGGCGGATTATATAGCTGGACTCCGATTGGAACCGCACAGCATATAGACAATGCCAGCATTGATGAATTCAAACAGTTTTATAATAATTTCTATCAACCGAATAATGCGACATTGGTTATTTCGGGTGATATAGACTTGAAACAAGTAAAGGGATTTGTGAAAGAATATTTCGCAATCATTCCCAAAGGAACTGCTCCGAAAAGATCTAATGTCGTCATGAAAGACATGAATCCAGGCATCATTCGCGAGACAATCGAAGATCCAAAAGCACAATTGCCTGCAGTGTTTATGGGGTATCGTGGACCCAAAATCGGTGAGAAAGATGCATATGCAATGTCAATGCTCATGGATATTGTTCGTTCCGGTGAAAGTTCACGCTTATATCAACGCTTGGTTGACAAAGATCAAATTGCAGTTCAAGCAAGTGGTGGAGCACAGAATTTGCAACATTCCGGCATGATGTTCATGCTTGGCGTTGTTTCACCTGGAAAAACTGTTGATGAAGTCATCAAAGCCGTTGATGAAGAAATTGAGAAAGTAAAAAATGAAGGTGTGACCGATGAAGAGTTTACCAAGGCAAAGAATATTGCTGAAGTGCGATTCATTGAAGGTAAAAAGAATGTACTTGAAAAAGCCCGTTCACTTGCGAAATATCATACCTATTTCGGTAAAGCATCCATGATCAACACAGAGATCAAAGATTTCATGTCGATCAAAAAAGAAGATCTTCAGCGTGTGGCCAAGAAATATTTCACGCAAGATTCAAGAACTATTCTTCAATATATGCCCAAGCAGAAATAATCATCTTCATTTTGATCACACATAATTGAAATATCATGAAACAGTATATCATTCTTTTCTCAATGTTCTTGGCCTTGAATACGGCATTTGGCCAAGGCCTAAAATTAGGCGATAAACCCGGACCACTTCCTGCTAAGGAATTCGCCTTTCCAAAATACACTGAATTATTCCTATCGAATGGACTAAAAGTCTTTGTCATTGAAGATCACGAACAACCCACAGTGGCTTTGCGACTCCAAATTCGCGGTGGCGAAGTTTCGGAATCTATTCCCGGTACAGCAGCAGTGGTGGCAGAGATGCTCACCAAAGGTGCAGGCAAGAGAGATGCTTTAACAATTGCGAAAGAATTGGACGGAGTCGGTGCGGGTGTCAGCGCATCATCATCAGGCGACATTACTAATGTCACAGGTGAAAGTATTCTAAAGCATATGCCAATCATGCTTGAGATTTTCTCAGATGTATTGCGCTCTGCAACATTCCCTGAAGAGGAATTGACCAAACTGAAAAAACAAAAAGTTTCAGAAGTCAAACTAGAGAAAGCAAATGCCGGTTCAATGCTTCAGGTAATGTCCAGAAAAATTGCTTATGGTGCGAATCATCCTTCAGCGAGACATAAGTCAGAAGCTTCATACAATGCTATCACCATAGATGAAATCAAGAAATTTTATTCCACCTATTTTCGTCCAAACAATGCCACTTTGGCCGTTGTTGGAGATGTAAAACCCGAAGAAATTAAACCAATTCTTGAAAAAGCACTGGGTGAATGGACTCCTGGTGAAGTCAATGAGTTTCGCACTCCCAAAGCTGAGCCAATGCCACAAGGCGTGTATTTCATCGCTCGTCCTAGCTCGGTGCAATCTGCTACAGCATTGACAGGTACTTCAGTTCCAAATAATCATCCTGATTTTGAAGCATTACGATTGGGCGCTAATCTCATGGGCGCAGGATTTTCTGGAAGATTATTCCGCACTTTGAGAGAAACCTATTCATATACATATACTCCATTTGCTAGTCAGACAAGTGGAAGAGATGTGAATCGCTATATCTGTGGTGCCGATGTTCGAAATTCAGTTACTGATTCAGCGATCAAGGTAATGCAGACTGAAATGACTAAAATCACCACAGTACTTGCTCCAAGCGATGAATTAGATTTGATCAAGCGTTTTGTTATTGGTCAATTTAAGATGAGTTTTGAGAATTCTGATTTTGTTGCAGGATTGCT
>JBIKKD010000025.1:0-11906 GCA_044360565.1 Kapaibacterium sp. (SeqCode) | reverse complement strand
CATTTTTCAATTCGATTGGTGCGCCTACAATTATGGCTGGTCAATCATATAGTTTTACGGTTGGGGTTAGCCCTTTCTACCCTCAAGGCGTTGCCATTTGGATTGATTTCAACCAAAATGGAACATTCGAACCAACAGAGAGAGTATTCGCCTCGGCTGCTGCAATTCCAGCAGGAACTTCTCAAAGTGGCTCAATAGCAATTCCTACAACTGCATTGCCTGGTACAACAAGAATGAGAGTTCGTTGTTCTTATGCATCTGCAGGTACTACAATTGATCCATGTAATAGCTTGACTTTCTCTGAAACAGAGGATTACAATGTTTCTCTTTTGAGTGGTTCAATCACAAATGCATGGCCTGGAGGAGTGAATTTTCCGGGTATTACTGCAAGTGCTGTTGTCCTAGAAGTTGGTCAAGTTTTCGATGGTTCTAGTGCTGCGTTCCCGAAACCATCAGTAGAAATCGATCGCTTGAATGTTACAGGTTTTTCACAAAGATTTTCTTATGAAATTCAAACTGTAAATGTCGCAGGTCAAAATGCTGGTACAGTTATGTATGAGATGCGTGATCCAGCTGCACCTTCCTCAAAAACAATTCCTGTTGCACCTGGTTCAACAAAGATTGTTTATGCAGCACAAGCAGCAGCAGGTATTATGGCTTCCGGCTCAACCGGTACATTCACTACAGCTGGTGCCATTGGTGGTACATATAAAGTTGTAATTAAGCATGAGCTATTAAATGGTGGAAATGTTCTTTCAACACAAAACCTTGAATATCCATTTAACATTGCTGTTAATCGTGATATCACTGTTTCAAGTATTGAATCACCACTTCCTGCGAGAAGACAACAATATATTGGTTCAGTACCTGTTCGTGCACGCTTCATGAATGTTGGTTTGAAAGCAATCACTCGCTATAAAGCATATTATGAAATCCGTAATGCAGTAACTCAAGCAATTATTAGATCAGACAGTGTTGAGCGTAGTACAGATCTTGGTGGCGGACTTCCAGCAACAGGTATTTTAACTTCAGCGATTGATGAAGTCTTGTTCCCAAGTTCATTTGTTCCATCAACACCAGACTCATTCTGTATTGTTGTTAAAGCACGCTTGATGGAAACAGAAGATGCACAGTTTGCTATCGATCAACAACCATCAAATGACAGACTGCCAAATTCTGACTGTGGTTATAAGTTCCGCATGTGGTATTTAAATGACTTTGAAGCTCGTTCACTTATCAGTCCAAGTGCTGGAGCCCTTTATACTGGTCGTCCAATCAAACCAATTGCAGTTATTGCAAACAATGGTTTGAATGTTGATGAGATTCCGGTACAAATGACAGCTCGTTTGAATGGAAATGTTATTGCTCAATCTACAGTGAATGTTGAAGTACCTAGTGGTTCTTACAATATTTTCCCAGCATATTTTGAAGAGTTTATTCCTTCAACTCCAGGTCAACTTGAAATTTGTATAGAAACTTTTGCGAGTGGAGATCAATATGCTCCAAATAACAGAAGTTGCTACACATTTACTATCAATGATCGTTTGAATGGTACTTATACAATTGGTACTGTGCCTCAAGCAGGAAGAGAAAACTTTACAACAATCAAATCAGCAGTAGATGCTTTGTATTCACGCGGTGTATCAGGTCCTGTAAACTTCTTGTTTACAGATGCTTTTTATGCTGTGACAGGTACAGACAATAATGAACCTGCACTTGACTTGACATCAAACATCATTGGTGTTGGTCCAAATGCACCAGTTACATTTAGACCAGATCCTAATTCAGTTGGTCTTCTCCGTGCCGGTGTAACTGTTCAATTGAATAGTCCAAACGGTGTTGGTATTCAATTTGGACAATCAGCAAATCCGTGGAATTCAAATGCAGTGTATCGTGAATTCCCAACGAAATCAAATGCGAACTATCCTGGCTATATTACATTTGACGGTGGAGCACAAAAGTCACTTCGTTTGAGACTCAAGACACCTGCAAATCGTAGAGCAGTAGTATACTTCGGTAATAGAACATATAACACAACTGTTAAGAACTGTTTGATCGAGATGGATCCTTCCACTCCTGAAACAGAATTCTGGTCAACAATTCCAAGAGTTGCAATTGATCAGTCAAATATGTTGTTCCCACGCGATTCAAACACAGCTACAACTCCTCCATCATTCTTCAGTGCCGGTATCGTTCAAAGAAATGTTCCTCCTGCAGATCAATTCGGTTCTAACCGTCTTGGGTTGGATACAGTTATTGTAGAAAACAATATCACATATCGTGGTAATAAAGACAACAAGATCCAAAACAATGAAATCACAGGTTTTGGTATCGGTGTTATGTCAATCGGTATTGGTGTATTGAAAGAGCGTAATAAGCTTGTTCGTTATTATAATAGTGGTACTGAAATTTCAGGTAACATTATTTCCAAAGTTGGTCGTACAGGTGTATTCATTGGTTATGAAGATGGTTCTAAGATTAGCCGCAACAAAATTTATAATGTTGCAGGTACATTTATATCTGGAACTTCAGTATTTATCTTTGATGAAAACTCAGGTATTGAAGCTGGTCTATGGACAGATACATTGAGCACAGCGCTTGGTTATAACAATATCAATACAGAAATCAGCTTTAATGAAATCAATGATGTTCGTGGTTACTATCATACACGCGGTATCTTGGTTAATCAGAGCCAAAACAACTTTTCACAAACAGGAATTTTGGAAAACACACTTCAACCAAATGTTCCTGAGCGTACAAGAGTTATTGGTAATGTGATTTTTGATTTGCGTCGTGGCGTATTGTTCCCATCAGGTGCAATTATCAGAAATTCTGTTACACATAGAACAGGTATTCAACTTACTACAGACAGAAATAGTGGCTGGACATCGACACTTGATGCAACTAACTTGAATTCATTGGTCAACCCAAGATTTGCATTTAACTCAACTAAAGATGCGCGTAGATATTTCACTCGTGAAGATTTGGTTGCGAATAACACTGTGTTAATTCAAGATGATTCATTGAATACATTAGCTTCATTTGTAAGAGGCGCAGCTGTTGGTATCGCTCTATTGAATGCTCGTGATGCAAGAGTTATGAATAATGCTGTAGCAGTTACAGCTCCTTTACATCCAGCATCTATGACAGCAGGTTATCCAAACTCAGCACTTCTGTACGCAGGTCTATTGCCTTCTTATAATGGTGGTTTGAAATCTAATTTCAATGCAGCATGGCCTGCTTCACGCAATATCAGCGGAAATTGGATTCAACAAGGTTCATTCATGAGATTTATTGAACTTGACACATTAAGTCAAATTCTACTCTCAAGCTGCCAAAATGAATATCAGACAAGAGATCAATGGTATAATTGGACAGGTCAAGATGATCAATCATTCGTAGGTAACTTCTTTAGCTCAACTACAGATACATTGAAGAGAATGGGTCAAGAGCCTGTTGTCAGCTTGCGTCAGGTAGCGAAAATTGGTTCAATCTTGAATAATTCAGGATTTAATCTTTCTGAAGTAACTCATGATATTGATGGTGAGATTCGTGGTTCTGCCAAGAATCGCTATGATATCGGTGCTGATGAATTTAATGCAGTTCCATACTTGAATGATGTTGAAGTTATTTCTGTAATTGCACCCCGTGCTTATAGAAGCGGTACTTGTTCATATCCTGGTGGAATCTTCAGTGATGTTGAGTATATCACAGTAGATACTAACTCAGTTCCGGTTATGGTTCGCGTAAGAAATAATAGCACATTGAGCCAAACAATCAACTTGTCAGGTTCAATTGCTATGGAAGATGCAGCCACAAGTGGAAATGCAGTTCCTACATTTGGTATTCCTTCTACAATCAATACAACATCTGTTACCATCTCCGGTGGTGAAACTCGTGATGTTATGCTTGGTCGTGTAAATCTCCAAACACTTCGTGAACTTGGTGCAGGATATACAACACCAACATGGATGAGAGAGCCAGTTGATGCAACAATGCGTCCTAATGTTACTCCTCGTTATCAAATCAGAGCTTATGTTGCAACATTTAATAGTGATGAAAATAGATTCAATGACACTACACAAGCGGAGTCTAGATTCTATATTCGTCAGGCAAACGCTACTAAATTCATTGTATCTCTAGAAAATAGTGGTTATCCTCATATCACAACTCCTTCAACAGCAGTTGGATATGCAAGTGCTACAATTGGCCGTCTAAATTCAGACAGTTTGAGAATTGCTCTTGATACACTTGGTTTCTTTAGTGATCCTTTGAATAATCCAAACAATCGTCCTTATCGCTATGATATTTTCGATAGAACCGGATGGGAAGCTAGAACTTTTGACTATACACCATATAAGATGCTTCTCTGGTCACAAGACAATACGCCACTTGTAAGAACAGAGCGTGATCAGATTCGTAAATATCTTGCAGCTGGTACTCAGCAGACAAAGAAGAACTTCATTCTTTCTTCAGAAGCTGTTGTTGGAAATCACATTGGTTTGAATGCTACTAATGACCAATTCTTTGTTCGTGAACAACTACGTGCAGAAGTATCCCGTAACAATGCAGGTGCAGTACAAGCAACACCATTTGCAGCGGGTTATACTCCGGCTGTAGTAACAAATGGTCAATCATTTGTAGATGGTATCTTCGTACAACGTGGTGTCTCAGAAAGAATCAGTACTACCGGATTTGTTAATGGCACATGGTCTGATCCTACACCAAAGCCATCAATGATGAAGATTTATACTGATAAAAACTCAAAAGGTTTTGCTCGTCAAGCATTCAAGTTTAGAAGCATTGAAGCAGCTATTGCAGTAAAAGATAGTACAATGGGTATTACAACTACTGCTCCAACGATGAATGTTGTGTTCTATGGTCTTGACTGGAGACATTTTGCAAAGAATGGTCAAAGATCAGGTCTTGAGCGCGTACTTCGTGGTACTTTCGATCACGTTCAATTCAATGATGGTCGTATCACACCTGTAGAATTGGTTACATTCGATGCTCGCCGTACAGGTTCATCTGTTACTCTTGACTGGGCAACAGCAACAGAACAAAACAGTGGCTGGTATGAAGTTGAAAGAGCTGTTAATACAGGTAATGAGCTTGCGTTTGAGAGAATCGAAACAGTTCCTGCTGCAGGTAATAGCACTTCACGCCGTGAATATAATGCGGTTGACAATAATGTTCGTACAGGTTCTTATGTATATCGTCTACGCATGGTAGATCGCGATGGTACATTTGACTATAGCGATGAGGTTGCAGTAGTTATCGGTGATAATGCTAATAGTACACTTGCAATTGGTGAAGCTAGACCTAATCCAGTTTCCGGAATTGCAAATGTTGACTACACTATCAACACTCCAGGTATGGTTCGCGTAGAACTTACTGATATGATCGGTCGCACAGTTTCTACTATCTTCGAAGGAAATGTATCTTCAGCAGGTACTTATTCACTTGAAGTTTCAGCAGAAGGTTTGGCTGCCGGTATGTATCAAATCGTTATCAAGTCAGGTGATTCTGTAGCAACACGCTCATTGCAAGTTGTTAGATAATCATCACTCATAGATGACTCAAGCCCCTCAGGGATTTTCTCTGAGGGGCTTTTTTTAAACATAAACATAAAGATGAGGACAAATTGGAATTATATATTGATTCAGCTAATCTCAAAGAGATCCAAGAAACCGCAAGCATAGGGATTATTAGTGGAGTAACAACAAATCCATCCTTGTTGGCTAAAGAAGATCCTACATTAGATGTTCAAGAGTTGATTAAACATATTTATGCAACTATTGGTGGACATGTATCCGTAGAAGTTGTTTCTACAGATACTGCAGGAATGCTAAGAGAAGCAGATGAAATCTTAAAGTGGTTTCCTGAGGCGACAATAAAAATACCAATGATACCTAATGGGTTAGCTGCAGTAAAAGAGCTATCAAGACAAGATATTCCTACTAATGTGACTCTGATATTTAGTCCAGTACAAGCGCTTGCAGCAAATAATGCTGGTGCAACCTATGTTAGTGTATTTTTGGGACGCCTAGATGATATTGGAAGCGATGGTGTTGCTGTAGTAAGAGAAACATGTGAAATCTGGGATCAACATGGTTTGGAGTCTATGATTATAGCTGCATCTATTCGACATCCTATTCATGTATTGGAATGTGCAAAGGCAGGAGCAGATATTGCTACAGTCCCTTATAAGGTTCTACAACAAATAATGAAGCATCCACTAACCGATTCAGGTGTTGCAACATTTGTTGCTGATCATGAGAAGATGATGAAATCTAAGGGAGCTCTATAATGATTGTAACTAGAATGATTTCCACATTTGTAATCAGTGTATTATTAATCGGAATTCAATTGCTAGCAAATGGTATAGGACAAAAAATACCATCATTTACTATGGAGGATCAGTACTCCAAGGAAGTTCAATCATCAGCTTTTAAGGGAAAGCATTTACTGCTCTTTATAGCAGATAGAGCCGGAAGTAAGCTTACACCGAATTTCACAAAAGTATTGGAACCTAAGTATAGAGGAAAGGCAACATTCATTGCCGTTGCTAATGTTAGTAGTGTCCCATTCTTTTTAAAAGGCTTTATTCGAGGGAAGTTTCAGGAGAATTATTCATATACAGTCCTTATGGACTGGAAAGGAGTATTATGGGAGCACTTTTCTTGTAAAGATGATGTTACAACAGTGGTTCATATAGATCCTGCCGGGATAGCCAAGTTTAAAGTGAGTGGAACCGGTACAGATAAAGAACTTGAACAAATTCAGACTTATTTGGAATCAAATCTTAAATGATAATCGACAAAGAAATAATATTCAAAGCTCTCGAAAAAGTTGCTGATCCTGAGATTCCAACGGTTTCAATTGTAGATCTTGGAATTATCACCGGTATAGAGAGTAAAGATGATTCCATACATGTGACAATGACTCCGACATTTGTTGGTTGTCCAGCCATTGAAGTAATGAAACAAGGTGTTGAGGAAGTTCTAAAGACTTTTGACTGTGCATTCACGGTTGATGTCAATTATGATATTCCTTGGGACTCAAACAGAGTCACAGAAAAGGGAAGAAAGGCATTGAAGGATTTTGGATTGGCGCCACCGCCTATTTATGATACTGTGCTAAATCTGGATATACTGCATACTGTATCATGTCCATACTGCAATAGTCAGAATACAGTTATGCAAACGCCATTCGGACCCACGCTTTGCAGGTCGATTCATTATTGCAATTCTTGTCTACAGGCTTTTGAACAATTTAAACCGGTATAAAAAAAGGTCTCCAAATGGAGACCTTAATTTTTTATATGTAAATGCCAATCAATTCTTTTTAGCTTGGCTGATTACACCTGAACCAATTGCCTTGAGAACAATATCACCAATCTCTTTGGCAAGTTCACCTTGAATATTCTTCTCATCAGACAAATAGTCGCTGACTGCTTGATTTACTTTCTGCTTGATCATTTCTGAATTGCCTTCTACCAATGCCACCGCAACTTTGTGCATGTCCTTTGAAACATCTTCCAAAGTATCCAGTTGATTGCGATTTGCATCTTCCATTTTCTTAAGCATGCGGTCCATGCGTTCTTCTTCTTGGGTATAAAGCAAAGTGAAGGCCATCAATGCAAGCATGGCACCTTCCAAGAAGATAGCTCCAAGAATCAAAGATGGACGAGTAGCAGGAATAAACTTCAAGCCGCGAACACCGATGATGATAATCAAGATAGCGGCACCGAAGTAAGCCAAGCCTGTCACTGTATTTGCATATCCTTCAGTAAAGTGATGTGACATGTACAAACGAAGTGCTTTGAAGATAGAGAATTGATTTTTCTCCCATTCCTGAGCTGAAATTGTATCGTGAATTTCTTTGACTACAAAGTCAGAGAAGAATTCTCTCATACGCAAGAAGAGCATTTCATTTCTGAAAATCACAACATCAGTGTTGTCGTCAAAAACTGAAGTAAAGCGAATGATAGCAGAACCTTCATTATTGTCAGTTCTATCCCATACTTTCTTGAAAGCAATCTCTATTTTTCTTCTATCATTATCCGCCAAATCATAAAGACGATTATCTGGCAATGCAAGAATTTCTACAATATCATCAGAAAAACCGGTTTGCAAACGAACTTTAGACTTTGCATGATGAATCTCTCTTCTTACTTTGATCGCCATATATCCCAAATGTGGTGGTAATACGAAAGTAATCAAGATTGCAAATGCAAAACCAAAAACTAATGCTAAAACCGTAAATCCTAGTGCCGGTTCGATAACAATAGCTGCCTCACCAAGTTTTGGAGCTTTGAGAATCCATTCACCAGATAATTTTGTGTAGCCATCAGTTAGTTCGCTTCGACTTGCATCTGTCAAATCAAATATGTACTCATTATTGATGACACCCTTGAGAGGTTTGTTTTGGCCTTCAGCAAACTTTGCTGCATCTGCACCAGCTTCAGAAATGACTCCGTCAAAACTAACAAGTGCTTCATGCTTGACATGTTCTTTATTTGAATGAGACTGGTACTCACTGAAACTGATGGTATGTGTCACACCATCGGGTTTGAACAAGAAGATAACTGCATTTTGAACTGCAGCTGGTACGACAAATGTATAGACACCGATTGCAATTGTTGCAAAAAGACCTAAGAAAACCACATAATGGGTTGAGGTTTCTTTATAGTCATTGTGTCCACCATGCTTTCTGTCTTCAGACATGGCAAAGGCTCCTCTCGGATACAGTAAAAGGAATAATATATTTCATTAATTAATTGACAACTAAATGGCATGCAAAATACGCACCAAAATCACTTTTTCCAAAGTTATTCACAAAGAAATAATGGCAATAATTGGTTTTTTGGTGGAGGAATGTCATATCTGTAACTTGCATACATGAGAAATAAAACACTTTCTGCACATGCTCTTCTTTCAGAAGGCGGCACTATTCGAGGAAATTCCTTTGAATCATGCTTTGCATTGCGTGATGCCTTACTTGCTATTGTATTGCTTTCCTCTATTGTCCCCCTCTGAACATCGCTTTCCATGTTTTGTTCAAATGGAGTATTTGTGTATTCCATCGTCTAATTTTAAGACAATAAATCATACCAAATCCTTACCACCATTGAGAGGAAATATTTTATGTCAGCATATAAACCTAAATATGCCGTTAATGCCAAAGAGGTATTACAAGAATTAGGGAAATACATCTTGGCTGATGGCTTTGAAATTGTATACGATGAGATAGGGAGTCATGGTACATACTTGAAAGATGCCAAAACCGGCAGGGAATACCTTGATTTCTTTACATGTTTTGCCTCAACTCCTATTGGTCAGAATCATCCAAAGATGCTTGAACCGGGTTTTGTGGAACATTTGGGTAGAATTTCGGTCAATAAACCATCAAACTCTGATTTATATTCAGAGTCGATGGCAAGTTTTGTGAAAACCTTCTTTGAAATTGCGGTTCCATCTGCATTCACCTATAGTTTTTTCATTGAAGGTGGGGCAATGGCCATTGAAAATGCATTGAAGATTGCAATGGACTGGAAGGTGCGAAAGAATTTCCTGAAAGGATATAAGGAAGAAAAAGGACATCAGATTTTACATTTCCGTGAGGCATTTCATGGAAGATCAGGCTATACGATGTCTCTGACTAATACAGATCCAACAAAAACGGCATTATACCCTAAGTTTCCATGGCCAAGAGTATTGAATCCAAAGATGATGTTTCCAATGTTTGGGCATAACCTTGAACATGTGCTTAAAGCAGAAGAAGAGTCGATTGCCCAAATCAAAAAGGCATTTCATGAAAATAAGGATGATATTGCGGCAATCATAATTGAGCCGATTCAAGGTGAGGGTGGAGACAATCATTTCAGACCTGAATTCCTCCAAGCTTTGAGAGAGATTGCTGATGAACAAGAAGCATTATTGATTTTTGATGAAGTTCAAACCGGTGTTGGTCTCACCGGAACTATGTGGGTACATGAACAATTGGGAGTTACTCCCGATATCATGGCATTTGGAAAGAAAATGCAAGTTTGTGGTGTTGTAGCCACAAATCGCATAGATGACATTCCTGATCATGTATTCAAAGTCTCCAGCAGAATCAATTCCACATGGGGTGGAAGTTTGACAGATATGGTCAGAGCAACAAGATATCTTGAGATCATAGAAGAAGATAATCTAGTTGATAATGCGAGAAATATGGGTAATGTATTGCTTTCTTCACTCAATAATTACACTGAAGAATTTTCGGATATAATGGGCAATGCAAGAGGTCGAGGATTATTTGCGGCATTTGATTTGAAGGATGCCGAAACTCGTGATAGATTCAGAAAACATTGTTATGATGCAGGACTCATCATCCTGGGATGTGGTGAGAAATCAGTGCGCTTCAGACCACCTTTGACATTGTCTGAAGATGAATTGAATATAGGACTGAAGATCATTCATGAAGCCATCAAACATTCAGCATAAAAAAAGACCGCCAATTGGCGGTCTTTTCATTTATTATTTGAGCAAATCATTGATCGTTATAAGTAGGAATAAAATCAGCAGTAAAGCAACGCCGACTTGCTGAACAAGCATCTTTATTTTAATTGGCACTTCCTTTCCCGTGATACCCTCAATAATTATAAATACAAGATGTCCTCCATCGAGAGCGGGAAGAGGCAGAATATTGATAACGGCTATTGAAACCGATAATGAGGCAACAAGAAGAAGGAAACTTGTCCAGCCCTTATCCGCTTGTTTTCCGGCTATCTTAGCGATTTGTACAGGACCACCGATTGTTTCTGACACAGACATTGTGCCTTGAAAAATTCCGGAGATTGTCTTGAAAAACAAAGTTACATTCATGACGGTTTGATCAAGACCCAAACCTGCTGATTCAATCAATGAAAAATCTATGTGTTTTGTTGGTCCGACATATTCCTGTGTTGTTTGAACACCAATCCGATATCTGTTTGTTGAACCATCATACTTGGGAATAATCGTATCGCTTCTATCTTTGGAACCTGTTTTCCATGTGACAAACATTGGTTTTGCTTTATTGCTTTTCACATATTCTACAAAGTCCTCAACGCCAAGAATTGGATTTCCATTGATCGTTACAATCGTATCGCCGGCTTTCATTCCTGCTTTTTCAGCAGGCATTATTGATTCCACAGCGGCAACAACCACCCGAATTCCATCAGGTGCAATTCCAATGCCTTTTTTCTGCGTCAAAGATTCGACCAGTGCTTTGCCATCTGCAGAAACATTTAAGGTTTGGCCATTACGCTTGACAGAGATATTACGATTTTCTCCAAAATTGTCAAGAGTCAAGGCTTTTGTGATATCTTCCCAAGAATACACAGGCTGTGCATTAATGCTGATGATCTTATCACCGGATTGCAATCCGGCTTTTTCCATCACCGATCCTTTTTGAACAGATGCGATTGTGGTAACAGTGCTTATATCTTTACCTTCGCTGAAAGTGATTCCTGAATATAAAAGGAATGAAAAGATAAAGTTGAATATGACACCTGCACTGATTACAGCAGCCTTACTCCAAGCATTCTTTGATCGAAATTCATATGGTTTCGGTTCGCTTTGCATCTGCTCTTTATCAAAGCTTTCATCAATCATTCCGGATATCTTGACATATCCTCCGATTGGCAATAGACAAAGTCGATAATCAGTATGATCGCCTCCATCCCAGTCTTCTGGTAATTCCCCGAATGTGAATCCGGTGATTTTATTCCATCCGAATAATCTCATGCCCATGCCAATTGCAAAAACTTCAGCGCGCATTCCCGTAGCCCTGGCTATGAGAAAATGTCCGAGTTCATGCACGGTTACGATTATTACAATAACCTTGATGAACTGTATGAGTGAATTCAATGATTCCAT
>JBIKKD010000024.1:0-11907 GCA_044360565.1 Kapaibacterium sp. (SeqCode) | reverse complement strand
GTGATTCAGATCTTCCAACAATGCAAGAGGCCGCATCGATATGCGAGACATTTTCGATTCCTTATGAATTGAAGGTGGTTTCTGCACATAGAACACCGGAAGATATGGCTGAATATGGAAAAACAGCTCATTTGCGTGGGATAAAAGTGATTGTAGCCGGTGCCGGCGGTGCTGCTCATTTACCCGGAATGATCGCGGCCTATTCCCCATTGCCCGTGATTGGCGTGCCTGTGCAAACAAAGGCATTGGGTGGTCAAGATTCTCTGTTGTCCATCGTACAAATGCCACCCGGCGTTCCTGTTGCGACAGTTGCAATCGGTGGCGGGAAAAATGCAGGATTACTCGCTGTGCAGATTTTGAGTGCTTGCTACCCTGAATTGCTTGATGAAATGACCATTTTCAAGGCTAAAATGGCCGAAGAATCACGAAAGAAAAATGAGCGCTTAGGATAAACCATCAAGCAATCTCGCCAATGTGCGAGTTGATTCCCTTCTTTCATATCGCTTGATTGCATCCACATTTGGATTTGCAATCTGTTTTCCCTCTTGAAATGCCTGATACATCTTGAGAATGATATTGGCTATTCCTTCAATGTCTGATTGATGAGCGATTCCGCCTGCCTGTGTCTCATGCATGAGATCCGCAATAGCGCCTTTAGCAGGTGCAATTGCAATGACGGGTTTCATGGAGCCGATATATTCATAGACTTTTCCCGGAACAATTTCCTCGCTTTCTTTTGCTTCATCGACAATGAGCAATAATGCATGAGAAACCAATAGATAGGAGATGCTCTTTTCATGAGGAACATATCCAATCACCTCAATTGATGACTTAAATGAAGTGGAATTGAACATCTCATGGACTTCATTCCCGAATCTTCCAATAAATCGAAGGTGAATTGATTTGGGATCAACAAGATTCTTTGAAGCCAATAATTCCAGAGCTGCAAAAAGAGATGATGGATTACGCCTTCCATACATCGAACCCGTATATGTCAGCACAAATGCATCATTGATTTCAAGCGTTGTGTCGATATGCTCTCGGCTCGGATAATCCGTTGAATCATAACCATTTGGAACATGATGAAATTTTGATTCAGGAAGAGCTGGGAATTTTCTAAGTGCGTCTTTGATGATACCGATCCATGCGCATTCAACCGCATCGGCTTCCTTGAAAACACTATGCTCAAGCGATCGATCAATCCAGGCCGGCAGGAACCATCTTTTGGGCGAAGTAAGAAATTCTGTCCATGGATCACGAAAGCCTGCCACCCAATGCAAACCCGTCTTTCGCTTCAATTGTCTTGCAATGAGCGAAGTTGTGTAAGGGGGTGAAGAGTTGTATATTGCACTGATAGAGTGCTTTTCAATAAGTTCCAATGCTTTTGGGATTGCTGTAGGCAACCAACCTATTCTGGCATCGGGAATGAAAAAAGTGGCTCGAATTGCCTCTGCGATTCGCTCTTTGATCGAACGCCTTTGATGGTCATTCTTGATGACATTCACATCAATCGGCACTCCTTTTTTCTGCCCCATGAGCATGCGATATGCATCGTATGGCTCATAAATATGAGTTCTTTCAACGATGATGTCCGCAGGAATTTTGGAAAGCAGTGATTCATCTCTTGCGGGAAAATCCCCATTGGAGACGGTCAAAACGATGGGATTCCAACCAAAATCCCGCAGATATTGAATATGCTTCAAAACCCTTTGCACTCCGGGTCCGCCGGAAGGGGGAAAATAATAGGCGATGATCAATACATTTTTCATGGCAAAAGCTATCCTTGAACTATGCAAAGATAGCATGATTCTCCAACACTTTTCGGGAATGTCCGCATTCCACGATTCAAAACGATGACAATACAAGATTTGCATTTTGATTGCATTCATTTCCGTGGCGATATGCCATGCAGACCCAATAAAGAGTCCGGTAAGATTTGTGCTACATGTACTGACTATCAACCTATCTCAAAACGAATTCTCATCATAAAGCTTGGAGCATTGGGAGATGTGATTCGAACGACACCTCTTTTAGAACGATATAGAAAAGAGTATCCACATTGTCATATAACCTGGATTACGAATTATCCCGAAATCCTCCCCAAAGATGCGCTTGATTGTATTCGTACTTTTTCTTTTTCAGATGTGTTCATTGTCACCAAGCAACAATTTGACATCGCGGTGAATCTCTGCAAAGACCAAGAAGCCGCAATGCTTCTTTCTGAATGCAATGCAAAGCAGAAGTTTGGATTTCTTTGGTCTGAAGGACATCTCTCCATCGCAAATCCGGAATCTGAACATAAACTCCTCACCGGTTTGTTTGATTCCTATTCAAAGGCAAATACAAAGAGTTATGTGGAGGAGATTTTCGAAATCTGTGGCTTCGATTATCAGCAAGAACCATATTCGCTCAATGTGGATTCCAAACAAATGGACCACTGGTCTTATCTCAAAGAATCGGCCCAAAATAAACCCATCATTGGACTCAATACAGGCGCAGGTTCGCGTTGGCCAACTAGACTTTGGCCGGAAGAGAATTGGAAACAACTGATTGTAGCTCTAAAAAATGCCGGATATGCGCCATTATTGCTTGGTGGGAATGATGAGCATGAAAGAAATTCAGCATTGAAGCAAGAAACCGGCGCAATGTATGAAGGTGTTTTTCCATTGGAAACATTCATCTCAATCTCGGCACAATGTGATGTGATTGTAACAGCGGTGTCCATGACGATGCATATTGCGCTTGGACTTGGAAAAAAAATGGTGCTCTTCAATAATATCTTCAATAAACATGAATTCGATGTTTTCGGAAGAGGTGAAATAATTGAGCCTGAAACAGGATGCGATTGTTATTATGGAGCACGATGCTCGCGCGATAGAATCTGCATGAAGGATATTTCAGTGAATACCGTATTTGCAGCAATACAGAGGCAGATTTCTTGATGAATGAAGGCCCACTTGATATAGCCTATGTGTCTGTTTTCTATCCGTATAGAGGTGGTATAGCACAATTCAATGCCTCATTGTATCGTGCTTTTGAGGAATTGGGTCATCATCAAAAGGCCTATACATTCACTCGGCAATATCCTGATATTTTATTTCCCGGAAGCTCGCAATTTGTTGCAGAAGAAGATAGTGCAGACCCCATTCCCGCAAAGCGAGTATTGGATACGATGAATCCTTTCAATTGGGTTTCAACTGCTTCGGATATTCGCAAAACACATCCGGATTTGCTCTTGACTCAGCTGTGGATGCCTTTCATGGGTCCTGCTTTTGGAACAATTGCAAGAAGGATGGATAAAGATTGCATTAAACTTTGCGTGGTACATAATGCATTACCACATGAGTCCAGGCCCGGCGATACTGCTTTCACGAAATATATGCTCTCCGCACATGATGGACTCATTGCCATCAGCGATGCTGTTGAAGAAGATTTGAAACGCTTGAATCTAGGTAAGCCCATCTTGAGAAAAGAGCATCCAATTTATACGCACTTTGGCGACCCCATTGACAAACAAATGGCAAGAGAGCAGCTAAATTTGCCAAAAGATGCCAAAATTCTCCTCTTTTTTGGATTCATTAGAGAATATAAAGGACTCATGAATTTGATTGAATCCATGAAGTTTTTACCGGAAGATGTTCATCTGGTGATTGCAGGGGAAATTTATGGTTCATTTGATGAATATGATGCAAAAATCCAATCATTGAAGCTCGATCACAGAGTACATAAACATGTGAGATATATCCCTGATTCCGAGACTCCACTCTTTTTCTGCTCTGCGGATGCATGCGTATTGCCTTATAAAACAGCAACGCAAAGTGGAATCATAGCAATTGCGCATCATTTTGAAATTCCGGTCATAGCAACCCCTGTTGGAGGTTTACCCGAAGCATTGAGAAATGGAAAGGCCGGAATGATTGTAAGAGGTACCGATATTCAAGAAATTGCCAATGGAATCAATGAGTTTTTCGACAAGGATTTGTCTTCTCGATACATAGAAAGGGTAAGGGCTTTAAAAAAAGAATTGTCATGGACGGAACTTGCAAGGGACATCATTGCATTTTATGAAATGATCAAAAGCAGTAAATCCAAGCATTGATTGTACTTTTCAGTCAAATTCTGCTTGAATTCAAAGTATTTTCTTCATGAAAAATCATTCACATATCGTATCTTTGTAACTGCAATTGCAGGTTTTTTGCATGTTGTATTTGACCTTGCTAAGCACTTCAACTCGACTTTTCATTACATAACATTTCAGGTGATTTCAATGGATTTGTTCAAAGCTCGACTCGACGAGAAACTTCCCCAGCTTCGTGCCGAGAGAACAACATTGCTCAAGGAACATGGAGATACACAAATCTCTACTGTTGCAATTGAGCAAGTGCTCGGTGGCATGAGAGCTGTTCCCGCATTGCTTTGTGAAACTTCTTCCGTATCTGCGGATGAGGGTCTTCGCATCAGAAATATCCCAATCTTGGAATTAACTAATCAAACTCCCGAAGATATATTCTTTCTTCTTTGCACAGGCGTTTTGCCAAATGATGCTGAGAGAGCAGAAATCAGTGCCGCATTTGCAGCGAAAGCAAATGTACCTGATTCAGTTTGGGATGTATTGAAAGCATTGCCAAAAGATACCCATCCAATGGTCATGCTCAGCATTGGGATTTTGGCATTGGAAAAAGAATCGGCTTTCCGTAAATCATATGAAGCAGGTGCTTCAAAAGATGAATTATGGAAGGCAACTTTGGAAGATTGCGTGACTCTTCTCGGTGGTGTCACTACAATTGCTGCCGGAATTTATCGCATTAGATTTGGCAAAGGCGATTTGATCGCACCGAAAGAAGGCTTGGATTGGAGTGCAAATTTTGCACATATGCTTGGTGTTAGCAATGATGCCTCATGGGAAGATCTCGTGAGATTGTATCTTGTGCTACACAGTGATCATGAAGGCGGAAATGTGAGTGCGATGACTTCACATGTTGTAAGTTCTGCGCTTTCAGATGTATTCTACTCAGTGAGTGCCGGCTTGAATGGTCTTGCGGGTCCATTGCATGGCTTGGCAAATCAAGAATGCTTGCGTTTTATCATGGATCTTCGTCAAGAATTTGGCGGTGTTCCAACAGATGAAGCACTTCGTGAATATTGCTTCAAGCGTCTTGGTTCAGGACAAGTCATTCCAGGTTATGGACATGCTGTTCTTCGCGTGACAGATCCACGTTTTACTGCATTCCATCAATTTGCTGAAGAGAAGAACTTGAATGATGACAATGTACAATTCATGAAGAAATTGTTCGCAATTGTTCCTGAAGTATTGAAGGAGCAAGGTAAAGCAAAGAATCCTTGGCCAAATGTTGATGCAGCATCAGGTTCATTGCTCTATTATTATGGTATGACAGAATTTGAATTCTATACCGTAATGTTCGGTGTTTCTCGTGCAATGGGAATTTGTTCCCAGATCTTGGTTCACCGTATGATTGGTTCGCCAATTGTGCGTCCAAAATCAATGACGCTCGCTGAACTTCGTGGGATGATCAAGTAAATCAGAAAGCCTCTTCATAATTGAAGAGGCTTTTTTTATCTCTTTTTTGCAATAAGATAAATTTCAGTTCCCGTGATATATTCATAAATTCTCCCCAATTGTTTCTTCAGAGTTTGTGAATACGAAAATGATGTTTTGAGTGTGCGATCCGCCAATAATCCTGCCTTGAATGTTTGTGCATTATTGGGTTTTCTGCTTATGCAAGTAATGACTTCAAAGCCTTGAGAATTAACTAGGTATTGAAGAGCTTTTGGGGAATAGTGCACATAATGATTTTGGGGTTGAAACCATATCCAAAATTGCCTCAAAACGCGACTCCAAAAAGATGAAAAATCAGGGACTCGAATGAATAGTAAACCATTGTCTTTGAGAAGCCCATGGCATTTCTGAATCATAAAATGCGGTTCTGTGAAATGTTCCAATACATGCCACATTGTAACTGCATTATATGTTGAAGTAACTTCTGAAATATTTTTTTTAATGTCTATTCCTATGAAAGAGCAGTATTCCATTGCCGATGTTGAAGGTTCAACTCCTTGCACGATAAATCCAAATCTTCTGCAGATATCAAGAAAATAACCTTTGTCACAGCCGATATCTAAAATACTGTCCCCAGATTTTAGACCATGTTTTTGTAATTGAGAAATCAGCCAATATTGTTCGGGCAGTCTAAATATGCGTCTATGTTCAGAAGCCAAAACTTCACTGGCGCTCATTTGATAGTGCGTAGAATAATATGAATCAAGCTTGTCTTGATTTGGAATGTGCTTAAGGGCATGAACGGTACAATTCGTACAGTATAATAATGAAACACCATTAATTGTCTTTTGCTTCGGATTCGGAATATTACAAATGATACAATTTTGCACGATTACACCTTGTTTATTTCAAACAAATTTACATATTTATGAATGGCATAAATGCCGGAATTATTATAAATGAAGTAGTTGAATATAATGACTAGCAAAACAAACATTCGTAGTATGAATGCAAATGTTAAAGATCTAAATATCAGTCTTAAGGTTGCATCTGTGGAGTTAATAGCTGCAATTAGAAATCGGAATGATGATGGGTTAAGAGATATTTTGGAACAATTGGAATCATATTCAGGTACAGAGTCATGGATATTATGCGATGCATTACAAAAATTTATTCGTCTATACCTAAGAAGAGTAGATCTTCCTGTATTAGAGTTTAAAGAATGTGTTGAACAATGCAATAAGATATTTGTAAAGCATAAATTATATGAAATGTTGGCTTTTGCAACATACTCACTAGCTCGTCATTACTTTGTCACAAATATATTTTTTGAAGAATGTTTGTCCTATCTACTTCAAGCAGAACTAATTGTGCAAAAACATTTAAGCGTTCACAATATGACACATTGTGAAGTGTTGTTTATGAAGGGTTCGGTATACTACTTTCAAGGGAATTTTGATGAATCTACAAAAGCAATTCTACAAGCACAATCGCTAAAGTCATATGCGAAGGCATCTGGGGAAATGAAGTTTAAATCAAATATAAATCTAGCTAGAAATTATATTTTTGCAAATGATCCTGCTAAAGCTAAACTGCATCTTGAAGATGCAGAAGTACATTGGGAGGATTATCAAGGTCCATATGACAAAGGCGCACTGTATCTTAGAAAAGCAGATTTATTGCGGTATGAAGGAAAATGGGAATTATCTTATGCTCAATTACAAGAGGGCTTAGAATGGTATAAGAATTTAGGTTTTCCATTGCGCTTGGGTGAATTCTACAAAGAGATTGGGGAATTTTTTAAAACAGAAGACAATCCAATGAAAGACTATGATCTTTCAATGCGCTCATTTGAGAAGTCGATGGAGATTGCAAGAGAGTTAAAAATAAACAAGTTTACATTTGCCATACAAAATAGTATGTGGAAGGCGGCTTATGCATTTCGAAAATGGGAAGCATGTACTGAAAAGCTTATTGAGTATCATAGAATGATTGAAGAAGTACATTTAGTTGAATTGCAATTTGAAATTAAAAAAATCGAAAATAAAGCACTTGATGAAAGGAATAAACTCATAAAAGAGGGTAAGATGGCATACAGAGAAGCAATGACTGAAGAAGTAATCCAATTGAACAAAGCAAATGAGCAACTGCAGATGGAAAATATTCGATTGAAACATACTATTGAAAAAATTGAACTATTACTAAGTGGAAAGTTAAAATCTACTCAAAACAATGATTCCTTTTACGAAAAAATAGAAGAATTAGTGCAGTCAGCTAAAGGAAATGAAGTAGATCTAGAATCATATTTGGCAAAATGTGACAAACTTCATCCCAACTTTGGAATGGACTTCGTAAAATGTCATCCAAATATCACTTCAATGGAATTGAAAATATCAAAGTTGATAAAACAGGGATTAAGAACACAATCTATAGCAAGAACTTTTAATGTGACTGTAAAAAGTATTGAAAATCATAGAATGAATCTTCGTAAAAAGGCAAATCTCAAACCAAAACAATCTTTATCGGCCTATATCTTATCTATATAACTCATTTGATATTCTGATACACAATATTTACCACTTCCATGAAAAGTATAGCTAAAGAAAATGAAGAAATAGCAATGACTTTGAAAGAATTATCTAGAGAAATTGTAAAGATATTGCAAGGGGGACAAAACTATGACATGCAATGGATTGAGCTGCGAATAAGAGAATGCGCTGGAAAAGAATCACCTCTAATTCAAAGAGAACTTCTCAATTTTATTGAAACATATGTCAATAGAAGAGACTTTTCTGCGGAAGACATGCATGCAAGAATAGATAAGCATTGTAGAGTGTTTGCGAAGTATAAATATCATGAAATAAGAGCCCGAGCTAAAGTTCTACTAGCTAGTCATTATCATCAAACGCATAAGTATATTCCAGAATGTCTCAATGCATTGACAGAAGCTGAGTTAATAGTGCAAAAACATTTGGGTACAGATAATCTCATTCAATGCGAAGCATTATTCGTTAAAGGTGGTGTGTACTATTCTCTTGGAGAGATTGAAAAATCAACTGAAGCATTGCTGGCATCTCAATCGCTCAAGGGGTTCATTAATGCATCACATGCGCATCAGTATAAATCACATATCAATGTTTCCCGAAACTTTATATACTTGAATGATTCTAAAAGTGCAAAAAAGCATCTGGAATTAGCAGAAAGAAGCTGGGAGCATTATGGAGTTGTATATGACAAAGGTGGTTTATACATGCGAAAGTCAGACATGCTTCGATCTAGCAATGATTGGAATGGTTCATTGGAAGTACTAGTTGAAGGATTGGATTTCTATAAACAAACCACATTTCCATTGCGCATTGCTGAGTTTTATAAAGAGTTAGGTGAGTTTTACTGGAGAGAAGGTAATCCATTGAAGAGTTTTGAAATGTCGATGGAGTACTTCGATCAAGCACTGAATATGTCTAGAGATTTAAAAATCCCAAGACTAGAATCTGCAATCCTCAACAGCATGTGGAAAGCATGTAGGGCATTTGAGAGATGGAAAGAATGTGCGGAATACTCTATTATGCATAATAAAGCTGAAGCATATGCTCATGAAGTAGAAATGGATATATACATTAAAAAAATTGAGCAGACAGCACTTGAAGAAAAGCACCGATTGATGAAACAAGGTAAGCCAACATTCTCAAAAACATTGATAGATGAAGTTGTGCAACTTCGAGAAGAAAATGAAAGTGGAAGACAAAAATTATTTGTGTTACAGCAGAAAATGATTGATATCCAAAAATTAATTGAAAATGGAATGAATAGTGGGGGCCGAAATGGAAATTATCTCGAATATCTTCATCAAATGATAACACAAGTAGTTGGTGATATACCGACGCTTCATCAATCATTATTGGAATGTGACAAACTGCATCCTCACTTTTCCGGAGAATTGATGAAGATAACACCGACCATTTCCGGAATGGAGATGAAGGTTGCCAAATTGATTCGACTTGGCTTTTCAACTCAATCTATTGCATTGACTTGCGGAGTAACAATCAAGAGCATAGAAAACCATAGAATGAAACTAAGAAAAAAAATCATGTTAAAACAAGGTCAATCTTTGTCTGCATTTTTGACATCTTTGTGAGTCCAAGAATGAAGAGATAAAAAACTTGAAATGAATTATCCTCATATGTATTATGCTTATTCGCTTAGGTATATGAGGACTATTGATAATTGGAATTGATGTCTCATAATTGTAAATGAGAATTGTGATATAGGAGGGGCAATGAAATATTTATTTACAGGCACGAAATAGAACTTAATACTATAAACGTTGTATATACCAAGTGGTGTTATTTTAATTATATATTGTTTTCAATTCAAAGTCATGAAAAAATCAAAACATTCATCACAAATTAAGTCTCAATATTTGAAAGATATATCAACAAGAATCCTTAAGTCGATTCGAGAAGATCGGGGTGAAAAACTCAATGATATATTAGAAGAATTACAACTTTTACAATCGCATGAATTCAATAATACAATTGATGCTATTTGTGATTTTATAGGCACATATCAATCAAGAGCAATCTTAAGCATTGATCAGATGAAGGAGCGAGTAGAAAGGCAATGCAAGATCTTTGCAAAGCATAGATTGTATGAGCTTATGGGACGCGCAAAGCTGGTATTGGCTGTTGGTTATTTGTCTACATATAACAAGTACACGGAAGCCATGCAGTGCATATTCGAGATAGAGAGCATAGTTCAGAAGTATCTGAATAATGACAATATGATTTTGTGTGAAGCATTGTTTACAAAAGCATCTGTCTACTATAATCATACAGAGTATGAAAAATCAGCTAATGCCATTTTACATGCACAATCTTTGAAAGTGTTTTTAGAGGCATCTCCAGAACTTAAATATAAGTCACATATTAACTTGACAAGAGATTATGTGTTTTTGGGAGAATATAGAAAAGCTGAAAAGCATCTTTCATTGGCTGAACAAAGCTGGGAGTTATATCAAAGTGATTATGATAAGGGTCCCTTATTCATGAGAAAGTCAGATATACATCGTTTGCAGGGTGATTGGGAAAGGGCTAGAGAGATATTGTTGGATTGTATTGATTTCTATTCCGGAAATGGTATGAAATTAAGATTGGCTGAATTCCACAAAGAATTGGGAGAATTTTATGGAAGGATTGAAAATCCAATTAAGAATTTTACACTTTCATTACATGCATTTGAAGAAGCTAGAGTTATAGCAAAGGAGCTAAATATTCTACGATTGGAAGGTGCAATTCTTAATAGCATTCGAATTCTTTGCATGCAATTTGAAGAATGGAAAATGTGTGTTCAATATATGGTGGCATATGAAAAGACACAAGATTTGATTCGTGCTGAAGAGATCAAAGTTCAATTACAACAAATGGAGCACTTTGCACAACAAGAACAACAAAGACTATTGCTTGAGGGAAAACCTACATACATAAAAACGATTCTTGAAGAAGCTGTTCAACTTAGAAATGAAAATGAGCAATTGAGAATGCGAAATATTGAAATGGAAAAGACATTTTCAGGGATAGAATCATTGATAGAAAAAGGTGGAAATAATAAACGAAACTTTGGAACATTTCTTGAGCAGCTTCATCAAATCGTTGTGAATACAGGTATTGCCATTCCCAATCTTCAAAAGTCATTATTAGAATGTGATACACTGCATCCGAACTTCACAGCCCTTGTGATGAAAACATTACCTACAATAACAAGAATGGAGATGAAGGTTGCCAAATTGATTCGACTCGAATTTTCATCCCCAAGTATTGCAATGTTGTGTGGAGTAACCGTCAAAAGCATTGAAAATCACAGAATGAAACTAAGGAAAAAGGCCAATTTGAAGCCTGACCAATCACTTTCGGCCTTTTTACATGCCATTTGATAATATTTTACCTATGTGAAAAATATAGGGTTTAGATAGGGTGTGATGAACAGATAATCCCCGTAAGTTGCCTTCAGATTACAGTGATTTGGAATAGGGTATTATTCTGCATCTCGAGATGATCTTTACTATTGGCTATCAGGGGTCAGGATACGGTAATAGCTCTCACTTTGTGAGGGCTATTACTTTTTTTAGGGAAAAAAAAAGCCAAATCATGTAAAGATTTGGCTTTGAGTGGTCTCCACAGGATTCGAACCAGTGACCTCTACGATGTCAACGTAGCGCTCTAACCAACTGAGCTAGGAGACCAAATGGATTGCAAAAATACATACTATTTCTGAAAAGGAAAAGAACTGCAGAAAAAAGCCATGAATGAGGAAAAATTCCGATGATATTATCATTCAAAACCCTCGATAAGCAGTGCCTTTCGTATATTTGCAAGCCCTTTCTATTCAATAAT
>JBIKKD010000171.1:0-3827 GCA_044360565.1 Kapaibacterium sp. (SeqCode) | reverse complement strand
ATGCAATTGGGAATCAGATATTCATTCTAATGGGATATGATCTTATTGAAAACCTCTCATGTTCTCATGAGAGGTTTTTTTTTGGCATGGCTATTGTTGTATAGAGTTAAACCGAACCTTTATAGGTTTTGTCTTAGATTTGCTCAATTATAATACTCAATCTCAGGAGTGTGATCATGCGCATCGCAACACTCATTATAAGTTTACTTCTCATTTGTGGAAATTCCGTTCACTCCCAAGTGATTGGTCAATATTTCCCTCCCATGAATCCACAGGCACAATGGGACACCCTTTCAGCCGAAAAGCTTGGTTGGTGTACAGAGAATTTACCGGCTCTTTATGAAAAATTGGAGAGATCAAATACAAAAGGTTACATCCTTCTCTATAAAGGTCGAATCGTACTTGAAAAGTATTTTGGAAACTTTGCCAAAGACAGTGCATGGTATTGGGCTTCTGCAGGAAAAACACTCACTTCGTTTTTGATTGGCAAAGCGCAAGAAGAAAAGAAACTTTCGATTGAAGATCCAACATCTAAATATTTGGGTAATGGTTGGACTGCAATTCCAAAAGAGCAGGAAGACAATATCAAAATCAAGCATCAACTCGCAATGACCACCGGCATCAAAGATGATGTTACCGATTTGGATTGCACCAAAGATACTTGCCTACAATACTTGGCGGAACCCGGAACTCGCTGGGCATATCACAATGGGCCTTATACTTTACTTGAAGAAGTGATTTCAAAAGCAACGGGACAAACACTTAATGCATATACTCAGAGCGCAATAAAGAATCGTATTGGAATGAGTGGTCTCTGGGTGAAGGCAGGTCCATATAATAATGTCTATGGAAGCAATGCCAGAGCCATGGCTCGATTTGGTCATCTTATGCTGAATGATGGGATTTGGAATGGTGATACAATCATGAAAGATCGTGAATATTTCAGAGCCATGATCACGCGATCACAAGTACTCAATCCATCATATGGTTATCTGTGGTGGCTCAATGGTCAAAGCGGTTATATGCTCCCCGGATTTCAATTCTTCTTTAATGGCAATTTGGCAAAAGAAGCTCCGGAAGATGTGATATCCGGACTCGGAAAAAATGGTCAAATAGTATCATTCTCAAAACAACATGAACTTGTGATGGTTAGAATGGGACAAGCTCCCGATTCACTCGGTTTTGTACCAAATTTCTTCATGAATGATATCTGGAAATTAACCATGGATGTGGCTTGCAGAGCGACTTCAGTGGAAGATCAAGAAGAGATGTCATCATCAATTGCAGTACATGACAATATGGTGAGATTCACGAATCCCGAGCCGGGCGAGAGAATAATGGTTTTCGACATGACAGGAAAAAAGGTGCACGAACAAATTGATCATGCACCCATTGATATTTCGCATTATTCCACCGGTGTCTATGCTTTGGTGATTTCATCCAAAAAAGGAAATATCACAGAGCAAATCATCAAGAGGCAATAACCAAACTCGGAATTACTATTGATTCGACTTCTCGAGCATATTTCTCGAGATCTTCAATCATGTCAGGACATTCATATGAGCAATTCTTCAAGAATGCATCATTAATTCCTTTATAGTATTCAATCCCTGAAAGAAGATTTGTTTTGAAAGCATTGAGTGTTCTGAATGTATTTTGATTCAAAGTCAATGCATTCTTGTCTATCTCTTTGTGAAGATATTTAACATAGAGTACCAATTCATTGACAAAGAGAGATGCTCTTTCAACGGAATTGCGGACATTGGTTCTACCATAGATATGATCTATCATCTGAGCCAATGTAAATGTTCCGGAAAAATATGCAAGATTGGGTCCGGGACAAATAATCACGCCCTCGGGTTTATGTTGCTTATTGACTATGTCATTCTTCAATAAAGCCGTAGTACCCAAACCGGTACATAAGCAATCCTTTTCGACAATTGCTGCGAATTTCTTTTTATACTCTTCTTCAGGTAATCCTGCATTATTCAATTCATCAATTTTCAATCGCTGATACTTGATTGACGCTGTGCAAATTGGATCAGTCGAAAACTCCGAATTGGAAACAAGTAACTTCTTCACGCATGGATTTCCAGGTTTTCCTGCCGCAACACGATCATCACGCAATTTTTGGGAACCACTTTTTCTAAAATGATTGAATGGAATGCCAAGAGGTGAGGCACCACTCAAATAATAATCGTCGGGTTCTGCCGTAGCCAATGCATTGAGCGTAGAATCATCAACATTCGTTGCCTCAGGAACAAGTAGGAATGGACTTCCCCAGCCGGTTCCATCCAATTCATAATATTCCTTCATGAACTCTTGTTCATGCGCTGTCCCAATACCACCTTGATAAGTGATTCTCTGCATTGGCATGTCCGGGAAAGTATTCTTACCCAAAGCTTCCAAAGATGCATTGCAAAGCGTGACCAATTCATCACGAAGGGCTTGTCTATTGTCTTTAAACGATTGCAGAATAGGACCACACAGCAAACCATCCGTTGCAAAAGCATGGCCACCGCAATTCAAACCGGACTCAATGCGGAATTCAGAGACCCAAATTCCCTTCTTTGCTAGAATTTTTCCTTGAACTACTGCACTGCGATAATCACTTACTTTGAGAATGACTCGCTTTTTGAGCGAACCGCATTCAGTTGGATAAAAATCATCAAAAGCTGCGATATAATTATAGAGTCTCGGATTATATCCAGCAGAAAAAACAATAGAAGAATTCAATGTGCTTTGCGCATAACCACGAAGTGCTGTCAATGCATCGGATTGCTCAACAGGCAATGGCTCGCCTGTCTTGGCGGCACCAAGATTGTCCACCTTCGCCATGATATTCACATCTATATATCCCGGCACTATGGCTTTTCTTAATTCGGCTTCAATAGCTGATCGCTCAGGTGATTCATCCATCAAAAGCATATTGCGATATTTTGCCTTGACTGGTGATGTTTCAGGCAACAATTCAAAATACTTGACAATTTCTGACCCGAAAACAAATTCTTCATTGCGAATAGATTCAATTTTCTTCCAGACCAGTTGATCAAGCAAATTGCAATATGCAGTGATTCTCTTGGCTCTAGAGTCAAACTCTTTTTTGTCAACCGGTATGAATTCTAGCCCGTTTTTCTTGGAATGATGCTCTCGCATCATCTCGAGCAAATCTTCTTCCATAATGGAAACAACAGAAGAAATACCGTAATGCGCAACTTTTAGTGGCGTATCAACCGAAAACGATAATCCCATGACAGGGATATGGAAATCATGTATATAGTTCATGCATTCATCATTATTTTACTAGAATATGCGCATAAAACTACGAATAATGAATTGAAAGAAATAGAGGAATTTTTTCAAGAAATTACATTGGTCATTGAATGTCAATGGATATCTTGAAAATTTCGCCATAGTTCACTTAATTAAACCAAAATTATCTCAAGCAAATACTGTTTCCCCATCCTGAATCACCTTTTCAGTAATTTGCAGACATTCAATCAGTACAATTGAGCTTAATTGACATGGATTGGCTTTTATTATGCTTTGCCGGAATTTGTGAAATGGGATGGCCCATTGGTATGAAAATGACCCAAGATCCTTCAAAAAGATTGTGGGGCATGATTCTTGCAATCGGCTCCATGCTTTTAAGCTTCTACTTTCTTTGGTTGGCACAGAAAACCATACCAATCAGCACTGCATATATGGTGTGGACCGGAATTGGAGCGGTAGGAACAATGGCGATCGGAATCATCTTTTATGGAGATTCCTCGAGTATGTGGCGAATATTGTCCGCATTTTTGGTACTAGCCGGAATCGTTGGCTTA
>JBIKKD010000271.1:0-3832 GCA_044360565.1 Kapaibacterium sp. (SeqCode) | reverse complement strand
TGGATTTTGACTATTTCCTGAAGAACGAATATATACGGTATCACCAATTGCGATATCACTCATTTCTAATGGCTTTCCATCACAAGAATATATTTGTGATACACTATCGATTGTATATGTGATTGTTGTACCGATAGGACCGTATATTGATTCTGTGGTACTTCTTGTTTCTATCGAAGAATTTGACTTAGCAAGAATAACAGACATAACATCAATATGAGCTATGCATCCATCAAATTTGATAAGCTGAGCAAATGGCGGGAATACATCGAGATTTTCCAACCATGCCAATGTTAAAACACCTCTTTGCACGCTGTCAATCGAACAACCTACAATTTCAGTATCAGTGTTGTATGCAATTTCACGATCAATAGAAGTGCCATCTTGCAAAACTTCTTTGATAGTGATGATTCCGAACTTTGCTTCCACAAGTGTGCCATACACAAATGGTCCCGTATTGTTGGTGTCCAATTGGGCAAATGTTGCGAAACTTGTGGTAAGAAGGCAAAAAAGAGCCAGAAATAGTGTTTTCATGGTATTTCTTCGTATTGTTTGAATATTCAACCCTTCCAAACGGCTTTGTATTGACAAAAGTTTCAAGGGTTTGTAACAAGGAATATAAATGGTGATTTTCGAATATGTAATAAATATCAGGTTCAAAGAATACCATGAATAAGCGTAAAGTGATTGTTTATATAGCTATGAGTCTTGATGGATATATCGCGGGAGAAGGCGATGATCTGTCATTTTTGTCCATAGTAGAACAAGATGGTGAAGATTATGGGTATCATGCTTTTCTGAATACTATTGATACCGTGATATTAGGTCGCAAAACCTATGATTGGGTTTGCAAACAAGGCATTATTCCCCATGAGGATAAGACGCTCTATATCATCACGAGAAATCCACAATTGTCCGAAACATCCTCTCGGTATTATTCAGGAGACCTTTCTGAGTTGATGAAGAGATTGCAAAGTGAACAAGGAAAACATATCTATTGTGATGGAGGAGCGGAGTTGATTGACTCACTTCTGAATATGAAGATGATAGATGAATGCATTATTTCAATCATTCCAACGATTGTGGGTGGAGGCACTCCTCTATTCAGAAATCATCACGATATTCAATTCAATCTCTTGGGTTCAACATCATTTTCATCAGGGCTGGTGCAGGTGCACTATGCCCTCAAGTATCCGAATATAGTATCCTCCTGACAATCAAAATAAGCATGTGCATTAGAGAATATTTTAACTATTTTGACACCATAAATGCTGTGTAGCACTCTATTGAGTATTACATTATCCTGTTAGTAAGCCAAGTTATGCGGCTTTCTATCATTACTTTTTATGGAGTCAGTATGAAAAAGAGTATACTCAATACTATTTTTTCTGTCTGCTTGGTCATGATGCTTTCGTCATGCTATTCGCTCACCTACAATGTTGGTCAAGGTGCGCAAGCTGGAGTATCGGTATCCGCAAAGAATCATTATTTGATTTCCGGATTGATAGATTTGCAGACATCAAATCCAACAAAGATGTCCGATGGAGCAAAAGATTATACGGTTAATATTCAGCATTCCTTCATTGATGGATTGTTAGCTGCATTGACCGGTGGTTTGTACACACCAACAACAACCACTGTTACAAAATAACGAGGTTCTGTAGATTATGTATGTCAGGGTTATGTGTAACAGAGCCCTGACTTTTTTTGTAGCTGAGGAAATATGAAATATGTCTTGATCATCATTGGTATAATACTCTCAATAATGGGATTCGTGCAGGGGTATCGGTACATCTTTGATTTCAATGCATTAACCATGTATGGTAAAGGATATGTCACCGGAACGATCGTTCTCCTGATACTTGGCTTGGCTTTGATCATCGCAGGATTCTTCATTCGTAAGAAACGCTAATCGTATTGTCTCTAGCATTCCTTCTCCTAATTTCGATTCATTCCCCTCCCATTTCACAATCATCAACCCTACTTTGCTACATTCGATTTATCGCATAATTCGAATGCTCTGTATAAAGTTATTGACTCGAAACATATAAGTACCATTTGGAACATTTCCAATATGAACTAAATGCTCTTGTGTTTTGAGGGCTGCGAGTGATATTCCCTTCGGCGAGAGTGCCCGTTTCTCGGCTTCGCTCGACGAACAGTTTTTGAGCGAAGTCGAAGTGTGTACCCCGAGCGAAGCCGATGTGTACACCCCGAGCGAAGCCGATGTGTGCACCCCGAGCGGAGCCGATGTGTGCACCCCGAGCGGAGCCGTGTACCCCGAGCGAAGCCGAGGGGTGGGACTGTTACTATGATGCCGCCCCAATGGGGCTAGTGCACCCCGAGCGGAGCCGTGTACACCCCGAGCGAAGCCGAAGGGTGCACCCCGAGCGGAGCCGAGGGGTGGGACTGTTACTATGATGCCGCCCCAATGGGGCTAGTGCACCCCGAGCGGAGCCGTGTACACCCCGAGCGAAGCCGAGGGGTGGGACTGTTACTATGGTGCCGCCCCAATGGGGCTATTGTACCCCGAGCGGAGCCGAGGGGTGGGACTGTACACCGGATTCTCGTCTCGGCTTCGCTCGACGAACAGTTTATTAGTAAGGTCGAGGTTTATACTCCGAGCGAAACCGAGGAGGCACTCTTCTTTCCATTCCGCTCAATCGGGGCTTATCTGATATGAATGCATTGTCAAAAGTACTTCGAGTAATCTATCGAATAAGTTAAGTTATATGATATGAAGATACTATACATTTCAAGGCATCAAGAATTATGTTCAATTGTCCAACATAGTCAGTAATTTGCGGTGATTTCCGTCCTGGGAAGCATCTATTTCATTCAACAAGATCAAGTATTTCGATGAAGGAGTATACTTCATGACAGATTCTTCAAGACACAATTCTGAAGTAAATGAATTACAGACACAGGTCATGCAAAGAGATAAATATTTGCAAGGCATTGTAGAAATGCAGACTGTGTTACTCAGCATTGAGTCCGAAGCATTGGGTGCATTGAATCCAGCTTTGGCACCACTTGGCGAGGCTTCCGGTACTGATCGTGTATACATATTTGAGAATGATAAAGTAGATGATATTTGGAGCGGTTCCACAAGTCAAAAAGCAGAATGGTGTGCTCCTGGAATTGAACCTCAGATCGACAGTCCGGATCTACAAGGTGTGAATCTCCGTGAATTTTTTCCTGAATGGTATAAATCACTGGATACAGGCAATAAAGTGGTTAGAGTTGAAAGCTCATTCGATGAAGTTGAGCAAGAAGTTCTAGGACCTCAAGGCATTAAGTCATTGCTCGTACTTCCACTTATGTTGGATGGCACTCTTACGGGTTTTATTGGATTTGACAATTGCAGAGAAGAGTATGATTGGAACGAATCCGAGGTTTCCTTGCTACAATCCGCTGCATCACAGATAAGTTTGAATCTGGCTCAAAGGCGAGCAAAGCGCTCATTGGAACAGTTAAATGCAACATTGGAAGATCGCATCGCAGATCGTACAAGAGAGCTTGAAGAGAAGAACAATTCACTTATTGAAGCAATGAGTACACTGCAAAGGGCCCAAGCAGATCTCATGCAAGCAGAGAAACTGACCGGACTGGGTAGAATGGTTGCAGGCGTTGCACATGAATTGCGTAATCCGGCTAATTATGTTGGAAATAATGTCAAACTATTGGCTGAGCATCTGGAGAGATTACAAAATGGTTTATCTGAATTGATTGATGATCAAGATCCTGATAATGCCGAAGTACTTTCTTGGTTGAATCAAGAGTTTGATGGAGCAAATACATTGATTTCTCATTCTTCGAATGGGATCGATCG
>JBIKKD010000170.1:0-3841 GCA_044360565.1 Kapaibacterium sp. (SeqCode) | reverse complement strand
TCGTTGGAGGCTGAGAAGAAAAATTGATTTCAGCTTTTCCGGTGCCCATCAGAGCAACCAATTCATCATGTATCAATTTCACGATCATCTGGCCGGGAAGGATATTTCCTTTGACTTCCAAACCAACCGCTTTGTTTTGTACCGTCTCAATGAAATCTTTTACGACAGCAAAATTCACATCGGCATCGAGCAATGCATTACGCACTTCATTCAATGCTTCCTTGATATTCTCCTCAGTGATTTTCGATTGACCTCGAAAAACCTTCAGAGCAGATTCCAATTTTGACTGTAAACTCTCAAACATAATATCGCCATGTGACAATCAGTGAGCCACAAAAGTACGGGAAAATGGGCATTTGACCAAAGAAATTATGCCTTCGGAACTCCCTTTGATATAAGGGTTTGCAGAGATTGTTCGAGAGCAACCCCAAATTCATCAATCTCGGCTTTGGTAATTGTGAGTGGTGGCAGAAGACGAAGCACATTCAATGCTGTGGCATTCGCTATTATGCCATTAAGGAGCAATTCTTGAACAAGTGGTGCCGATTCAAAGGTCAAAACCACTCCCTGCATGCATCCGCAACCGCGAATTTCCGAGATATATTCCGGAAATGCATCCTTAATTCGATGCAAAACATCTTTGAGATGGCAACCCATTTCACGGGCATTTCTCATTACGCCTTTATACAATTCTTCCATGACAACTATTCCTGCCACGCAAGCAAGAGGATTTCCGCCATATGTTGTCCCATGACGGCCTTTATCGATTAATTTCGCCAAATCGTCATTTGTGACGATAGCTCCGAGAGGCAATCCTCCACCAACTCCCTTGGCCATCACAATGATATCGGGCTTGATGAGATATTTATCGAAAAAGAATAAAGATCCTGTTCTTCCCACACCTGATTGCACTTCATCTGCAATGATGAGAAAATTGAATTGATCCTTGAGATTCATGAGTTCGGTCACAAAAGCAGGGTCTGCATGGGTGATTCCACCTTCACCTTGGAGGAATTCAAGTGCCACAGCACATGTATCATCATTCACCGCCTGCTTCAAAGCTTCAATATCATTGAAGGGAATCACGCTCATATTTGGAAGGAATGGACCTAGATTCTCTTTGTATATAGGTTTATCCATTAAACTGAGCGAACCATATGTTCTGCCATGGAATCCGCCTTGAAATGCAATCATTTGATGTTTATTGTGTGCATGACCCCATAGTTTGGCAATTTTTATGGCTCCTTCAAAGCTCTCAGCACCTGAATTGCTGAAAAATACGCGGTCATATCCACTTTTTTCAGTGATAAGCTCAGCCAATCTGATTTGTGGTTCTTGGTAAAAGAAATTCGACACATGAAGATATTTCTCGACTTGACTTTTAACGGCTTGAATGATGCCGGGATGGGAATGTCCAAGTGCATTAACTGCAATTCCACTTAAAAAATCAAGATATCGTTTTCCTGAAGTATCAAAAATCTCGCTTCCAATCGCTCTTTCGATTTCTATGGGGAGTCGGCGATAATTTTGAAACATCACTTCTTGTTCTCTTTCAATCAAAGTATGATTCATTCTGAATCCTCTGTGTTTGTATCTTCAAATAGATAGGATAAAGGTAGAGATTTTCTACCTGCATAACCATCCATGAAACCATGATAATGAGTTATCGATTCTTCATCACTTCGCCAGCATAGAAGTACTTCGCGTCCTTCAATGATGGCGGGAAAATCAACAAGTCCTATCTGAAAATTCCAGTCTTTATATTCGCAACCGAGTTCTTCGAGTTCAGCATGTAATTCTTTCAATGTATCAGAAAATGCGATGCAAGTTTCATCATTTCGTGGATCTTCACCGGATTTCATGATGAGCGTGATGCGATCTCTGAGTTGAGAACCAATGCGTAGAATATCTTTTACGATGCTGCGAACCAGAGGCAATGTGCGATTGGCTTCTTCGGGTGTGAAGTACTTAGTTTGTTCCATGTCACATCCGATGTGGTTGAGCTTTGACAGGTGCTTTGGGCTTGAGGAGGGAAGCACCGCTTACTATAAGTGTATCGCCAATTGAAAGTCCTTTCACGATTTCAAGTGATGCATCAGTACGCATTCCAGTGATGATCGGACGAGGAATTGCTTTGCCATTTTGAAGTACGAATACGCGAAGGCCGCGAATATCGGGTACAGCCGCTTCGGTTGGAATGAGAATCGTAGATTCTGTTGTTGTCAATGGTAGTCTCACTTCCACAAATCCACCTGGCTTGAATTGTGATTGAGCATTTTTGTGATGAGCCACGATGCCAACTGTTCTTGTTGCATTGTCAATCATTGGATTGATTGCATATATTGATGCATTGTGTTCTTCGGAATCACCTGACTCAATAAACATGATATTCATTCCTTTTTTCATCGATCGTGCATAGCGTTCAGGCACTGCACATTCTATGCGAATGGGTTGAGTATTCACAAGTTCTGTGATCACCGTTCCAGGAGATACATAACTTCCTTCACTGAGTTGCTTGATTCCGATTATGCCTGAGAAGGGAGCTCTGACCTCGGTTTTGGCTATAGCCGCTTTGACGACTGCGATATCGGCGAGAATGGTTGTCACAGAATTTTCGGCGCGATCAAACAATTCCTGACTTGTTCCACCACCTAGTAATAAGGATTTTTCACGCTTGGCATTTGTCTCGGCAAGCGCAAGCAATGCTTTGAGTTTTGTCAATTGTGCCTGCAATTCCGAATCATCAAGTTTTGCAATGATTGCTCCTTTGCTGATGCTTGCACCTTCTCTAAAAGAAAGTGATCGTATTCTTCCACCGACTTCAGGAGCGATGCGAACCATATCCTGTGGCGCAAGATTTCCCGTGACTTTGATTGAGCGAGAAAAGAGCGTGTCTTTCACGATGATATATGTCACCGAGCTTGGTCCTTTCGCACCTTTTCCAGGCCCGCCTCCGGGCATTGCGGTTTTCTCGGGCTTGATAAAATAGAGCAAACCAAGAATGACAATCACTGATAGGATGATCAGAATGCGTTTCACTATGCATTTCCTTTTGCGATTGCTATGCCCAATTCGCCGAGTTGAGCATTGGCAACGGGACTAGGACATTGCTCCATCAATGCGAGAGCGCTTGTGGTTTTTGGGAATGCAATCACATCACGAATATTTTCAGTGCCAGATAATAACATCGACAAACGATCAAATCCGAATGCGATTCCGCCATGTGGTGGTGCGCCATATTGCAATGCGCTGAGTAAAAATCCGAATTTTGTTTCAGCTTCTTCGCGTGTGAATCCAAGTAAATCGAACATGCGTTGTTGGACTTCATTTTGATGAATACGAATGCTTCCACCCGCGACTTCATAGCCATTGATGACGAGATCATGTGCTTTTGCACGCGCTTTTTCAGGAGCATCATTGAGTAGATGCACATCTTCATTCATCGGTGCGGTGAATGGATGATGTCTTGCGATATAGCGATTCTCTTCTGGTGAATATTCGAGAAGAGGGAATTCTGTGATCCATGAGAATGAGAATGAATTTTTCACAGATTCCATGATGCCTGAACGACGAGCAATTTCGAGTCTGAGAGCGCCTGCTATGGTGCATGCGCGTTCCCATTCACCAACAGTAATGAGTACGAGATCACCATTCTCAACAGCAAGTTCATTCTTGATGGCGGCGATATGATCTTCACTCAAGAATTTCTGAATCGGTGATTGCAATTCACCTTCGGCAGACCATTTCAGATAGGCGAGTCCACCTGCGCCATATTTCTTGGCATATTCCGTGAGTTCATCCAATTGTTTTCTTGAAAATGCGCCACATCCTTTTGCATTGA
>JBIKKD010000169.1:0-3885 GCA_044360565.1 Kapaibacterium sp. (SeqCode) | reverse complement strand
TCTTGATTTTCTTTTCAATCACAAGAGTTTTTGCATTGAGTTTATACAAGAAATTATCACTGAAACTTGTTGTCCACAAACCACCTTTGCCATCATAGCATAATCCATAAGGCAAATGTGCAACGGCGGATGCTTGTGAAATTGAACCTTTCTTGAATTCACTGATTGTGAAAGTGCGAGTAGTTCTTGTTTGATTTGGATTATCTACGGAAGAAATGCGAATGCGTGCATATTGACTGAAGCGTGTTGGTATATTCCAACGCAGTTCATTGCCATTTGCTTTGTCTGAAAGAATGTTCCAAGAAGTGCCATTGTCAACGCTATACTCAACTTTCACCGGTGGCGTAAATCCATACCAAGTGATTTTCTGATTTGTTCCACCAAGATAATTTTCAGCACCGATTGGATTCACGATTTCGGGCGCATCGATTGGATCCTCCGGAAGTGGGACTTCCCACATGGAGCGACCATGCGTTGCAACTCTCAGAGTCATCGGATCATTCGCCGCGCCTTTTCCTTCATAAATCGCCATATCAAGAATTGCAGTACTTGGGAATTTTGTCCCAAAAGGCACCCATGAAGTACCGCCATTATAGGTGGCAAATACGCCAATATCAGTTCCTACGAAGAGAGTATTTTCATTATCAGGATGAATCACGATTGAATTCGCTGAAATATCAGGCAATGCATCACTGATACTAAACCAAGATTTTCCTAGATCGGTGGTTTTATACACATGTGATGTATAATATCCCGAAAGAGTGATATACATGGTGTTTTCTTGTTCACGGGAGAATTCGATATCGGTGATATATCTTGTGGGCAAACCATTCTGCGTGACATTTGTCCATGTTTCACCCATATCTGTTGTGACATGAATATTCCCTTTTTCTGTTCCTGCCGCTATGAATTCAGGTCTTAACGGTGAAACACCTATATAGGAAATTCGCTCAGAAAATCTTGGTGAAATCGCCAGCCAAGTTTGACCTTGATTTGTTGATTGATAGAGTGTATGTCTTCCATGGAATAATGTTTTTGAATCGCTTGGATCCATATTCATTGGAGCAATAAACAGAGATGCATCACTTTCAGGTATTGAAGTGCCAATTCTACTTACTTGTCTTGTATTCATGGAAACGCGATACATATTTCCATTTTGTGTTGAAGCATAGACTGTATTGGGATTCACGAAATCAACCATTGTAAATCCACCATCTCCTCCAACGATATCGCCATATCCTGCTGAGTTCACTGCCGTAGTTCCATTGTCTTGCGCGCCACCATAGGCCATTGCGGGCTGACTTTGATCGACTGCAAATGCATGATATTGAGTAATTGCAAGTTGATTATTGATGGTTTCCCAATTCTCTCCGGCATCTTCGCTTTTCATCATGCCACCATCATTACCAGCATATACTATATTATGATTTGTTGGGGTAAATGTTGCACAATGCTGATCAGGATGCTGATTGCCACCTGTATATACGCGTGTTATATTATCCCAAGAATCACCACCATTTGATGTTCTGTACACATCTATTCCGCCGGCTAATACAATCTTCGGATTGGATGGGTGAACAGTGATATAGATGTCATAACTACCTTGTTGATTGAAGAATGTACCATCATCATCAAAACATGGAGTCCAAGTATTACCACCATCTGAGGATCTAACAATTGTACCCACTCTTGTTTCACCGTCTTCGAATAATGCATATACTATTTTTGGGTCTGAAGGAGCCATTTGTACGGTGATATGACCAAACTTTGCTTTGTCTACATTATCACCTTCGCCATATCCAGGGATCTCACTATACGTAAATGTTTTTCCTCCATTCGAGGATTTGTAAACACCATTACCAGGTGAGCCGATGAAGAGTTCATCAATATTCTTTGGATTGATGCTAATATCACGCACACCTTTGGAATAGGTCCGCTCCCAAGTGGCACCGGCATCGGTTGAGCGATAAAACCCTGCATTTGCATTCATCCCGCCGGCATATAGGATATTGGAATTCAGTGGATGAACCTTGAAACTCATGAATGCACCTACTGTGGCAAGACCAATTAATTTCCATGATTGTCCTTCATCTGTTGAGCGATAAATTCCAGAACCGGGATAACCATAACTACCGCCGCGATCTTCGCCTGTTGCGGCATAAATCACACTTGGATTATTGGGGTCGATCACGACTTGTCCCATCGAACTCGAATTTTCAAAATCCATCAATGGTTCCCAGAGATAACCACCATTCGTGGTCTTCCAAACGCCACCATTAGCGGCACCGATATAGACGATATCAGGATTTGTGGGGTGGACGGAAGCAGAACGAATGCGACCTCCTACACTTGTTGGACCCAATAATTTCCATTCAGGTTGAGCTGCAAGTAGCTGAGCTCCTCCCTTCTTTTCAATCATTGAATTCATGTGACTCTTGGCTTTACCCAATAAATCACGAGGTATATCATCGAATGGGAAAGCCCTGCGAGCATGGAAAAACTTGAATCGTTCAAGAGGATTACCCTCTTTTTCTTTCTCACGAGCTAAGATAGGCAGTGAGAATGAAGGAAGAAGAAGTGCGATTCCAAGAAAAAGCGTTAAAAATAGCTTCATATATAACACCGAATGGTAGTGATACGGAATATGGTGATGGTCATTACGACACATTTCCCGACAAGTTACGAACAAGAATTCAGGCCATAAAGAAAAAAAATGCGGGTATAATTTGAGTCAAGGAACTATTTGTCCACATAACCCTATTTTCAGGGCAAAAGCGAGACAATTTCTTCGTAAATTGCAACCCTTATTTAGAAAAACTATATCTCCACAACTACTTGATATTCCTATGTTCAGCTATCAATTCAGTGAAACACATGAGATGATTCGTCAAACTGCTCGCGAATTTGCGCAGTCTGAAATTGCACCAACAGTTATTGAACGCGATGAGCATTCCGTTTTCCCCGCAGAAATAGTCAAAAAAATGGGAGAATTGGGTTTCATGGGCATGATGGTTTCTCCGGAATATGGAGGAAGCGGACTTGATGCAGTAAGTTATGTCATCGCAATGGAAGAAATTTCCAAAGTTGATGCAAGTTGCGGCGTTATCATGAGCGTGAATAATTCTCTCGTTTGCTGGGGCATCGAGACATTCGGTACTCCCGAGCAAAAAGAAAAATATTTGCGACCACTTGCAATGGGTGAAAAACTCGGCGCATTTTGCTTGAGTGAACCCGAAGCAGGATCAGATGCAACGCATCAACATACAACTGCAAAGCAAGATGGCGATCATTGGGTGATCGATGGCATGAAGAATTGGATCACGAATGGTACATCTGCCGATATTTATTTGGTATTGGCACAAACTGACAGAGAAAAAAAGCATAAAGGAATCACCTGTTTCATCATTGAACGCACAGCACCGGGATTTGAGCCAGGAAAGAAAGAAGACAAATTGGGCATTCGTTCTAGCGATACATGTTCAATTGCTCTCAGCAATGTGCGTGTTCATCAAGATGCAATTCTCGGCGGAGTGGGTGGTGGATTCAAAATCGCTATGGAAAGCTTGAATGGCGGCCGCATTGGTATTGCCGCTCAAGCATTGGGTATTGCACAAGGTGCATTTGAGCGTGCCGTTGCTTATTCAAAAGAGCGTATTGCATTTGGCAAACCTATCAGTGAACTTCAGGCAATTCAATTCAAATTGGCAGATATGTCTGTGAAAATTGAAGCCGCAAGACTCCTCACTTTGAGAGCCGCGGTTCTTAAAGACAATCATGAAAGCTATGTGAAAGAAGCCGCCATGGCTAAACTTTCTGCTTCTAAGGCATCAGTTGAAGTTGCTCTTGAGGCAATTCAAGTGCATGGTGGTTATGGATATGTTCGTG
>JBIKKD010000168.1:0-3900 GCA_044360565.1 Kapaibacterium sp. (SeqCode) | reverse complement strand
ATGTACGATGTGCGGCTGTATAACCATACATGTCAAATGTCTGACCACTCGCGGTTCTGCGATTGTGAAACTCTTTGCCATACCAAGAGCCGGGTCCAAATTGTCTCGGGACTTTATTATGGAAACCGCTATAGCGCACTGAATCATGCACAACCGGTCCATATTTCCCATTGGCCTTACGAGCTTCTGCAGAATTGACAAAGAACAAACTTACCATTGCGAAAAACACAATCAGAAACGACATGATGTTGTGGCTGATCGAGAGGAATTGTCTATGCATATGCAATGATGTCTTTTGCATAGGGGCCTCCTTCTTATAATGAATAATCCCAAACTGCCTCCCCCCAGAGTCAGATGAGCAACAAATTAGAGCTCTGAAATTGATGTTCTTTCGTGGTGAAAACAGCTCTTTATGCTAAAAGCCGAACAACTATTTCATGAGCAGACCTGCAATTACAGGAAATTTCAGAACTTTGCCAATGAATTTACGCTTAATTTATTTTCATAATTCTATATAAATCAAATGTTTACATTAAATCAAGAATATCACAATCTAGATAAACCTATGTTTTACATAGACTTAGCGCAATCACTACGCAATCTGCTAGGTGAAGAACGGGATCCTATTGCGAATATGGCCAATATGGCTTCTTTGTTGTATTTCTCATTACCGAGTATAAATTGGAGTGGATTTTACTTGTTTGATGGCCAAGAATTGGTTCTTGGACCATTTCATGGTAAGCCGGCATGTGTAAGAATCCAAATGGGTAAAGGTGTATGTGGTACATCCGCGAACAAAAGAGAAACTTTGATGATTGAAAATGTACATGAATTCCCCGGACATATCGCTTGTGATGCGGATTCAAAATCAGAGATTGTGATACCTATGATAAAAGATAATTGCATCATCGGTGTTCTTGACATCGATAGTCCGATCATTGCCAGATTCGATGAAGATGACAAAAATGGCTTACAACATCTATTGGAAATTTTGCAGTTTTCTACAGACTTTACTCTACCGGTGCAAACAAAGAGATAAATGGCTCAATGGGGAGATTGCGAAGAATGGTATATGTCATCGTGACAATCAGAAATATGATGACTGTTGAAATAGGTGGTGACCAAACAACTCTTTGCTTCCCATCAATCCATGAGAACACCATAATAAATACACGATAGATCAAATAGGGTCCCCATAGAATGATTAGTAGATTATTCTTCAATCCAACTATAATATCCCCATGCATGAATGAAGAAACGGCTCTCGTTGATCCACAACCCGGACAATGGAGTCCTGTACTCAAGTGAAATAAACAAGGGACATAAAAATAAGTGTCAGGCGGAAAATATGTGAAAAGAGTAAAGATTCCCAAAATGATGGATGCAATACCAACAATTGCAATCAGTGAGCGCTGAAAAACTATTCTCATCACTCATTAACTACCACTGATTTTACTGCCAAATCATGCAATGCTTGTTTATATGTCGTGAAAAACATCACAATTGCCAGAACAAAACATAATTGCATCGAAATTGCATTCACAAGATATCTGAAAATGGAATTGATAATGGAAAATTCTGATCCATCAATACATACAATGCGAATATGAAGCAATTTCTTACCTAATGTTGATCCATTCGACATCGCTTGAAATATCCCAAAATACAATACTCCAAGAGCCAATTGTATAAAGGTGAGAGTTTGCACGATTGGTACCACCTTCTCAATGATTTGCTCAATATCTCCACCGGAATAATTGGCAATTGCACTCAATCCATCTCCTTGACCAATGAGAAACAATATGATGATTGAGGCTATAGACATAAACATTGAATCAACTATATAAGCCAGGATGCGTTTTCCCGGATTCGCAATGGTATATTCAGTACCTTCCATAATTCTTCTCCTATTTTAGTGCAAATACATTGAGATAATCTTTTAGCATTATATCATCCATCTGGATGGAATCGTACATGCCATTTAAAGACCTTTGACGAAATGCCTCATATAAGGTTACAGCACAAGCAACAGAAATATTCAAACTTTGAATCATGCCTACTTGAGGAATAAGCATATTTCCATCAGCTTTCAGAATGGCTTCCTCGGAAACACCGGCATGTTCATTACCAAAAACAATCGCAATAGGTTCTGTGAAATCAATTGCATATAAGGATCTTGCCTCATTGCTCATGCCTGTTGTCAGGATTTTCTTTCCTTCCTTTCTAAGATAGTCATAACATTCATCAATTGAGGAATGCTTATGGGTCAATACCCATTTTCTTGCACTGGCCGAACTCTTTTCTCCCAATTCAGGAAAAGATTGACCTGAATGATATACCAGATGCACATCAATCACACCAACTGCATCGCAAGATCTGAGTACTGCGGAAACATTATGAGGATCATGTACATTTTCAAGTACAATGGATAATGATGGTTGTCTTCGAGAGACACATGCATAAATCTTTTCCGATCTGTCATCGCTCAAGAAATCGAGTGCTGTGCCTTGTGGTTTTTCATTCATGATATACAAAAAAGGCGTCATTGAGACGCCTTTACAAGTTTTGTTATGTATTTCTCAACCTCTTTTGGCAAATGCCTCAGAGAGTCTTTTCATTGCTTCTTCGATATTCTCAACTGAATTGGCATAAGAGAAACGAACGAATCCTTCTCCATTGCTACCAAATGCAGTTCCACTCAAGCAAGCAACACCTGCTTCATATAATGAGAAATCCGCAAATTCTTGCGAAGTCATGCCGGTTCCCTCGATATTGGGATATACATAGAATGCTCCTTTTGGTGAGTGACATCTCACTCCGGGCATCGCATTCAATGCAGTAACAATAACATCTCTTCTTCTTTTAAACTCAGCAACAAACTCTGCGGCTTTGGCATCTGTTCTTTCAGATAATGCTTCTATTCCCGCAATTTGATTATAGCTTGCTGTGCAACTCGTACAATTTGTTTGAAGTTTGGCCACAACCTGTGCAATATGTTCAGGCATGCAACCATAACCCATACGCCATCCGGTCATTGCAAATGTCTTTGAGAATCCATCAAGCAATATCGTGCGTTCTTTCATGCCAGGGAATTGCGTGATTGTTTCATGTACAAATCCATCATAAGTGATTTGAGAGTAAATCTCATCACTCAGGACAATGAAATCATGTTTTACAGCCAATTCTGCGATTTTTTCCAAGTCCTCTTTGGTGAGAATACCACCCGTTGGATTTTGTGGAGTATTGATAATCACCATTCGAGTCTTCGGCGTGATGCGTGCTTCGAGATCAGCGATATCAAATCGAAATTCCTTCTCTTCTTTCAATGGCAAAGGAACAGGAACTGCTTCGAGAAAATTGATGACTGATTCATAAATCGGAAATCCGGGATTTGGATAAATGACTTCATCCCCTTTGTCAATCACAGCCATCATGCCATAGAACAAGATAGGCTTTGCGCCCGGAGTGATTACAATTTCAGATGCTGAATATTCCGTTCCTCTCGTACGCTTGATATAATCAGCTACAGCTTGTCTTGCTTCAGGCATACCTGCTGATGGACCATAATGTGTGAACCCATCATCAAGAGCTTTCTTGGCGGCATCAATGATATTTTGAGGAGTATCAAAATCAGGTTCACCGATTTCAAGGTGAACGATACTCTTTCCTTGTGCTTCCAATGCTCTGGCACGAACCAATACTTCGAATGCGGTTTCAGTACCTAATCTGGAAATTCTTTCTGCTATATGCATCATATTGTATGATCCGAGTGGTGAAATCAATGAGATGAATGACCGAATATCGCATTAGCGATAGACAAAATTCCGGAAGGCATAATTCCAAGTATGATTACGCCGGCAATAGTAATGAACAGAGAAATTCCGGAAAGACCAAATTCAG
>JBIKKD010000023.1:0-12104 GCA_044360565.1 Kapaibacterium sp. (SeqCode) | reverse complement strand
AATTTTTGCATTGGTAAATAGATACCCTCACTGCTAGCTGATCAGTCCCTGATTACACCAAGTTCTCTTTTGGTCAATTGCAATTTGTAATTCAGTGTCATTCTTCGACAGAAGTGTATTCTCTTGATTACTTCGATGCCACAGATGATAACATATTGCACCGAAGCGAAGATTGAGTCTCTTTTTACCACTATTGAGTAAGCGCACCGCAAATTCACTGTCCTCACGGCCCCATCCGACAAATGCCTCATTAAATCCATTGATTGCAAAGATGTCTTTTCTCCATGCCGACATATTGCAAGATCGTATTCCGTGATAATCCTTTTTTCCTATTCGAACAATATGCATCAAGAATGCATTATGAATTGCATTAAATCTATTTGTGATTCCTTTTGAAATCCATGAGAATTGCAGTCGGGAATTATTTATAGTTTGTTGTGTGATGATTTCGTCGAGAAGTACTCTTGATCCTTGAATAAAGAAATCTTGCTTTGCTGACTTTGCGTGATCTTTTACAAAGTCAGGATGGAGAATCATATCACCATCGGTGAGAATGATATAATCACCTATTGATTCTCTTATCGCTTTATTTCTTATATGTGAAACGCGAAATCCAAGATCGGGATGATGACAATGAATGAGAGGAATAGATAATTGTTTTTGATGCTTATGAATCACTACTGCAGTTTCTTCAGTGGATCCGTCATCAGCGATCAGAACTTCATCCGGAAGAAGACTTTGCAATGCTACACTTTTCAGCACCACATTCAGTGCATCTTCTCGATTATAGGTAGTGATGATAAGAGATATTTTCATGTGCGAATCATAAATGATATATCACAAATTATGAGTTATTTCTTCATGATGATATTTACCTTCATCGATGATTCTATATCTGTGCAATTAAAAAAGCCCTTACCTGTTTGAGGCAAGGGCTTAATAGTAATATTACATTACAGTGTGAATTTAACGGACAATCACTTTATGAATAGTGATCTTTCCGTTATCATCTATGGACTTTACTGTATATAAGCCTTGTGGAAGACCATTCACATTGAGGGTATTCTCTTGAGATGCAGCAACTTTTTGACCATTTACATTGAACAATTCAATTGATGTTACATTTCCATCAATAGAGAGAGTTCCACCAATAGTAACCGGATTTGGATATACATTGTGTGCATTTGAAATTGCCTCTTCATTGATTCCGGTTGCAGGTTTTGAGAAATAGATATTATCAACAAATGCTATTCCTGAACCGAATGGAGTTGATGTAAAGATGAATTGATTGAGTTCAGACAAGCTCTTCAAGCCGGCATCTGTGAAATCTTTCAAAGGAATAGAAATTTTATTCCATTGATTTGCTGTGAGATTGACATTCAGATTTGCTTCAGAATCTCCATTTGCTCCTGCAAATCCATCGCCCAAGAAACTAACGAGTTTCACATTGAATACAGTGATATTTGGTGACCAAACATCCATATTCAATGTAGTCATACCTGAGGCATCTACAGACTTCTTAATCGTTTCAATACCATTGAATCCTAGATTTGTGTATTTCAATGTAGCATTGCCTTTGATGGTTGTTGCTTCAAATGTTGATTGACTCCAATCTGTTCTCCATGTATCCACTTCAACATTTGTATACGCATCACTATACATAGACACAACAGATGTTTCAGTTGGTGTAGGTGCAGGATTTTCCGGAGAGGCGTAGAAATATGAGATGGTATATGTAGCAGTTGTTGTACCATTACCTGCTGTAACCAATACTGTTGCATTACCAGGAATTGCAGTTGCTTGAGTGATTTTTGTCACTGTGGCTTTTGAGTCATTTGCAGTTGCAAGAGTAATTTGTGGAACTGCTCCGCCACCAGGAACGCCGTAAGCGTATGTTAATGCACTTGGAGCAAAACCAGGAATTGTGTTTCCATCAATTTGTAAATCTTTAAGAGTTGCATCTTCACCAGAAGCAGCAGGATTTTTCCAGAAATAGATATTATCAAGATAAATATCTGAAGGTGTTGTTCCAGCTTGACCATCAAATTTCAATTGAATGACAGATTTCCAAGACATTCCTGTGAAAGCACTCTTTGGAAGATCTACGCTGCTCCATTGTCCTGCAGTGAGTGGAACATCAACCAATACTTCACCAGGGCCATTACCACTATTGTCAATTGGTGTGAATTTCAATGCTGTTGCAGTATTTGTCCAAACATCTATGTGAACAAATTCCATTTCAGATGCATTCTGAGAATTACCTTCGAAACCTGTGCCTTGATAATTGAAATTGGTATATGCCATGACTACATCACCGGTACCTGGATCATATGCAGGATTGACAGTGCCAGACTGTCCCCAATTTGGATTATAATTCACACCGGAAATTGCTGCATATGCTCCACCATAAATAGAAATGACATCTGCTGCATTTCTTTGTGGAGGGGTTGGAGCATTTGACTTGGGTTGAGCAAATAGATTGCTCAAAGAATAGAGGAAAGCCATCAAAAGTAATGAGTATTTCATTTGTACATCATTGATAAGTTATATAAAAGTTAATGGGTTAACACTTTGCAAAAATAAAAAAGTTCCAAAATGTATTTTATAATTCGCCTCGAATTGCTAACAGTTTCTTCTTGATTTCATGCATTTTCTGTTCATCCAGATCATAATTCCACATCACAATGATTGCTATTCCGGCGGTCAATGAGGGAATTATGATATCAGCCAATCGAAGACTTGTGATGGTTTCATGAGTCTGAATAGCGGCACCTCCTTCAAATCCAATGAGTTTTAGCACCAATCCGCCAAGCACCAATGCCAGGCCTTGTCCGAGTTTCACCATCCACCAATAGATTGCGCCATATGTTCCTTCTTTTCTTGGCATTCCATTTGTCAATTCATCAAGATCACATACATCGGCGGTCATGGACATCATGAGCGTAAACAATCCACCGAGTCCAAATGAAATGAAAGGGATTGGTAGAAATATCATCCAGATATTTTCAGGATTGAAACCCCACCATTTCATGATATATCCAATGATCGACAGTGAAGTAGAAATAATAAATGCACTGCGTTTACCCCATTTTTTAGACATCCATGTAATGATAGGAATGATTAAAAATGCTGTAGCTATTGCACTAATCGTAGAAAACCAAGCAGGCCAATTACCTGCATTTTCAAAACTGCCATTGAATAGATAATACACAATGATGAAAAAGCTGAATGAGGCAACCATTTGAAATCCATTAAAGACAAGAAATGTTGCCATACATAGTTTAATAAATGGAGCATTATTAGCAATCATTCTCATATTGCTCCATAAACCCTTCATATTGTTTATGAGGTTTTTCAGCGTTATTGTGTCTCTATTGGTGATGGACTCATGATGTAATTCACGGCAGTATATTGCCGGCAAAGCTCCAAGCAGTAAACAAGCAGCACCAACCCAAATAGAGAGATTTCGAATTGCCACAGCTTGATTTGGATATAAGTCTGGATCTGCGATAATCACCCATAACCAAGGGACAATCATCCATGCAAGTTGACTGACTGTTTGTGAAAATCCCATGAGCTTTGTTCTTTCATTGTAGTCGGAAGTCATTTCATAACCAAGGGCAATCAATGGTGTTGAATAAATTGTATTTCCAGTTAAAAAAAGCAATGAAAATATCATGAAATACCAAAAATTATATGTCTCAGAATTCTCTGCATATAATTGCCACAACAGCGCAAAGAGAATACCACTAGTAATTGCTCCAATAAGAATATATGGTCTTCTACGACCCCATTTCGAATTAGTATTATCAGAAATATATCCCATGATAGGATCAGTGATTGCATCATAGATTCTTGGTATGCCACCCAATAGTCCGGCCAAAAATGGATCTATTCCAAATGTTGTCAGTAGAAAAAATGAAAAGACACCTAGAGCGCCCGGAAATAAATTATTGACTAAATGACCGGAACCAAAAGCCATCTTTTGCATAAATGAAATTCGAGTGTCAGCAATCGTATTTGTCATGATCAACACTTATCTATGAGTGAACAGAATTGTTTGTAAGGCTTGTGAACTTATATCTGCTTGAATACTTTGTGAATGAGCTTGTACTTGTACGCTGAATTGTTGTTCTGTTGGATTAAACACAATGAGTGCAATAGATTGATCTGGATTTTCCGCCGCAACCACCATTATATCTTCATTATCACATATGCTTTCGATGATATGTGCACCTTGTCTGATAAACTTGCTGAAGTGAGACATAACATAATATAATGGTGTGAAGTACACTTCATCATTGGCAGGATCAACGATCACCGGGGCGATGCACCAATTCTTGAACCAGTTTGGCCCACCTTTTTTATCAAGGACCATATTCCAATCTATCCAACCATGTACATTGTTTTGAAGACAACCTATGATATCTCTAGCATATCTATGTGCTGGAATATATTTAGGATGTAGATGTTTTTGTTCTTCGGGTGCCCAATCCCATCCCCAATCTGTCGCTTCTTTTTTCCAATACCATGCATCATCCTTCCATCGTGGAATTTCTGCATCAATGCATGCTTCTGTTTGAATCAAGTATTTATGGGGAGCTTTGGAAGAAGCATAGCGCAATTCTTCAGGAAAATATTCAACCGTGCTTTCATACCAATGAATAGCAGTTCCGGCAAAATATTTTGATGTTGATTCATCGTCATACATTGTATCAACCCATTCTTTTAGGCCTGCTCTATTTTGATCATATCCAAGAATATTGATATGACCCAAACCCTCTTTATCCAATGTTGGACCAAGAAAATATTGAACAAAGTCTGTCATTTCTCTAGGAGTAAATAGCATGCTCTCCCAATTATTGCCATTGCCATGGGGTTCATTGATAACAGTTATTCCCCAAATTGGAATACCATTCTCTGCACAAGATTTGATATACTTTGCATAGTATAAGGCCCATGTATTTCTATATGTATCTAATAATTTTCCTCCAACCCAATCATTATTGTCTTTCATCCAAGGTGGTGCCGTCCAAGGTGATGCAATCAAGCGAAATCCATTTGTTGAGATCTTTTGCGCTGCATGTATCATTGGAAATATGTCTTGCTTATCCTTTTCGATGGAAAAATGCTGTAGTGTTGTATCACCGGGTATCATATCATAAGCATAATGACCAAGTGAAAAGTCGCAGGAATTTATGTGTGTTCGTGTAAGTGAATATCGAGCTCCTTCATCAGAGAAATATGCATGTAGAATCTTCTCTCTTTGCTTATTGCTCATAGATTGTAAGAGATGTGCCGATGCCTCTGTAAATGATCCTCCGAAGCCCAAAATATCTTGATATTTTTTTCTTACATTCAAGCGTATCGAAATTGCTTGATGCGTGCCATCGCCTTGAGGAATTTCCGTCAATGCATGTCCCGAGGCAGATGTTTCATAGATCTTTACTGAATATGTGTGGGCACCTTCTGAAAACATCGGATTAGTAGGATAGAACACTATGAATAAAAGTAGGAATATCATTGAGCAATGCTTTCTGTATTAATCGTAAGTCGTATCATGCGAATGAGACCATCTCTGGCAAAGATGCTTCTGCTATACTGTTCATCAATACATAATGCATGTACCGACTCAACTGAATTGTCATGCAAATGGATGGCCATTGAAGTGGAATCACCAAGTGTGCAGATAATGGGAATTTGACAAATCGAAAAGAATACCGAACCTTTTGGAATGTGATAGGTTGTATTCTTGCCATCCAGATTGACAAATTCTATATCCGCATCTTCTGTAGTGAAAGATCCTCCATTCATCATTGAAGGCAGAAAGTGTATCATTCCATCTGATAGATAGATGCCCATATCTCTGAATCTACAAATCACATCTTCTTTTACTTGACCGGTCATACCGGGTTGTTTGACTCCTTTTCCATATGGAGAATGAGAATATGGATCAGTGGGGAATGCTCCATACTGTTTTGGTGATTTGTGAACACCAATACCTGTACAGATGTCTTCATAATGAACATTGATACGCTTTTTATCTTCTTCGGCTTTTTGTTGCTTGACTGATCGAATATTTAATTCTTGAACAGCATATCGTAATTTCGAAACCATATGCCAATAGATAGAGCCAATTCCTTCATAAGCAAAGAATGTTCCTGATCTACCTGTAAATCTTCGATGCTGAAACACAGATTCATATATATTGATGAGTTTTGTTCTTTCAACATTCAACAATGTATGATAGGAAACATCCACGTTTTGTAATGCCGCTTGAAACTCTCTTGTATTTGTCAAATGACCATTGAAATGATATCTACCATATATATCTTGTTCAATAATTGATATATCGCCATCTGTTAACAATTGCATCAATAATGCTGAAGATTCAACACTCTTGGATGGTATGATGTTCTTTTCTAAAAACTTTGGTACTTGCTTCAGTGGATACAGCATATATGATTGCTGATCTTCTCTAAACAGCGAACTTGATTGAAGTGAATCAAGAATTGAAATAGAATCATGTACAGATAAGTATCCAGAGCTTATAACTGCTACTTGTCCTTCAAGCATTTCTGGTAGATATTCTATTGATGCACTATTGTTGCCAAGAGTTAGGATATTATATGCATGATATAGTCCATCATCTCTTTTGTTTTTCTCGATGGTATGACCAATATGCTTGATAACACAATGCAAGAATTGTTGAATCGATTGAATGGATACTTCTTTCTTTGAACCACTAAATGAATGCTTGTAGATAGACATTCTATAGTTACTTCCTGCTTCGCCAAGTTCATCCATGAATCTTCTTCTACTCTCATCATTCATGCTATGCAATATCTGTTCATAGTTTGATACTGTATCAGTAAGTGATTGAAAGAGTGTATGCACTTCCATTGATAGTGATACTGTTTCAATGGTACTCTTTTCCAGAATATCAGAAATAAACACAATACATCTATGAAGATAGTATAATGTCACCATGGATATTCCATTTCCTACAAGTGCATTGTTTGCATCATTCCATTCAGGTCTTTGTGTATTCATCCAAATACCACCTTCAGGGATATAATTCGTCAAACGAGCAAAAATTGTAGTGAGTATCTTTTCAATGAAATCGACATGATGAATATTACCCATTGCATTGCGCAGCAGAGCACCATCTGATCCAATGAAATTCATTCTATCAAGAATATCCTCATGCAATGCATCATCAAAGTCGACAGTATGTTTGGGATTGAGTATGATATCTTGATACTCTTTGATTCTATATGGCACATGAGCATACACACACTCTTTGGATAGCAATAATGATTGCAATGTGTGAGGTTGTGTGGCATGAAGTAATTCAAGTAATTTGAGGAGATAGATGATTTGATGATCTCCCCAATAACCGATATATGACCAAGGATTATGAGATTCTACTATCTCCCAGTCAAATCCATTTTTCAGCACTCGATATGGATTATACCCATCACTTGTTGAAGCATTGACAAACTTGCGAATCATTCCTTCAAGATAGAAGGGAAATGAATGAGCCAATGCCTCCCAATTTTGAAATATATCTCTCCAATTGCCTTGATAATCAAGATTTGGTGAACCATCCTGTTTTTTGGTATTGATGGAGAATCTATTCCATGGCCTACTTGGATCACCATGTCTTCTACTAAAAGACAATGGTAAATATTCCAATGCTATTCTTGTAAAGTCATAATCATGAATTGTGTTACACAAAGCTTGTATATCATGTAATGAGAATGAATCCTCGAGATCATGCAACACATCATTATATGATTCGAATATTTCCGTATTGGAGTCTTGAATATATTGACAGAAGTCTTTCTTATCGATTCTGTACTGTTTGTCAAAGAGTCCACCACGCATTGTATTGAACAGAACATTTGAATAATGGCGCGCATCTTGTTGAATGTCACTCGTCACATGCAAACCATCCGTGATACTAGTTATCTCACGCAAATTCAATGATCCAAGAGCTATATCTTTTTGTACACTTTGAATGATTGATTGATCAGTTTTAATATTCTCACATAGTCCAATCACTTGTGGTTGAGATTGATGGACATTCGCAATGAGCATCCATTCTTTTTTCTCCTGTGAAGAGATCGAACATTCAGTAACAATAAAATAAGCTCCTCGGTCACCCTTATTTTCAAACTCTTGACTTATTCTTCCACCCTCTCTAAATACATCACATTGATTGGAAGATAACAGTATTGTAGATTCAGGTAGTCCTGTTGACCAAACAGTATTTGCAAACAATGCTTCGCTAGGTTCGGCTCTATCTGTAATCATGGCACTGAGCGCATATATACCCAATCCTGTGTCTATGTCCAATTCAGTGTATTTATATGCATTCACCAAATTGCTGAATGTGTTTTGTAGATCGCTTGATATACCGGCAGGCATGACATTTTGTATACCATCCAAGATGCGTATAGATACTTCACTTTGTGTATTATTGATCAATGTTGATCTACGAACAAATCCATAGTTATCACTTGAACACCATTGATAGGTAAAGGTCATATTTAATGTGGTATTCACTTCTTCAAAGATTATGGAATTTCCCAGAGAACTTTTATACAGATTACGAATAATTGCTGCATCTCTATTGCGGATGGAAAATGGTTCCCAAATGATTGTATCGCCATCAATCATCACACGAAAAATAGTTTTACTTCCGGTATGTTCAATGGAGTCAATGAGCTTATCATCAGTATAATATGGAAACAATGCTTGATCAGCATTCACTCTTCCTGCCGTGACACCTCCATTGCTTGCAATAAACATCCAATGATTAGAATTACTAATGATACTCATGAAAAATGGTGGCATGGAATCCACATCTGAGATCTTGAAGTAGAGTTCATTATCTATGAATACACGTTCAAGAGAATTCCCGTCATTCAGCAATGGACTAATTGTATGATGTTTTTTCACGATATATCGATTGGTGTGGATGATGATGAACAGTGTGTTTAAGCTTTCTTATAGACTTTTACATAGTCTATGTACATGGATTGAGGAAATGGTGTGGCAGAAGTTGGGTATCCAACATAATTTCCACCAACAGCAATGTTTAAGATGAGAAAGAATGGATTATTGAATACCCATTCTCCGGATAGATCTTTAGATTCAATTCTTTGATAGAGATAATCATCCACAAAAAAGTCAAGGTATTTCTCATCCCATTCAACTGCATAGATATGATAATCCGTGTCAAATCTTCCATTCATCAATCCATATCCCTTTGTTTTAGCATTTCCCCCTGAGTAACCCGGTCCATGCACACTTCCATGAGTGATTGCCGGCTGTTGCCCCCTTTGTTCCATGATATCAATTTCCCCGCATTGTGGCCATGACACCTCAGTAATATTATCTCCCAAGAGCCAAAATGCAGGCCATATACCAGGACCCGTCGGTGTTTTGATTCTTGCTTCGAATCGACCATATGTTTGACTGAATAAGCCCTGCGTTTTCAATCTGGCGGAAGTATATGCAGAACCAGAGAATGTTTCTTTTCTCGCGGTTATCACAAGCTGTCCTTCGCCATTCAATTGAACATTCGATGGTCTATTGGTATAATATTGCAGTTCGCTATTTCCCCAGCCATTATTACCGACTCCAATGTCAAATGTCCATTTCTTTGAATCAGGCAATGCGCCTTTATCGCCGGTAAATTCATCACTCCAAGTCAATATCCATGTTCGTTCAGGCAATGTCTGAATTGCTTGTTCTTGGCAACTTAATAGGAATAGTGAGCATATGAAACTGATATAGAAGAGTATGTTCTTGATTGTATTCATGGATAGTATTTCTCTTTCAATGATAATAATTAGCTTCGCATTCAATCATTTTCTGAATAGTATATTGTCCAGATATACATTTCCATTGCCAACAAACTTTAATTGAAATACACTGTTTAAAGCAACTGGTGCAAATGCAGTCAATGGAATATCAATGCTTTTCCATCCTGATCCTGTTGGTACCGATAGCGTATATGGAGTTTCAATGGGGCCGGGACTAATCAAGAATACTTGTAAAGCAGTTGAACTTGATGCATAATAATCCACATGCAAGAATCCATAGAATGAAACATTTTGATTGGATGCAATTTGAATGCCTTGATAATTTAAACCGGTATAGAGCAAAGTAGTATTTCCATTAATGTTCGGCTGGCTTACTACAGTGTTTTGTCCCCAATTTGGATTGAAATTGGTGCCAGGAATATTGGTATATGAATCACTAAAAATTGATAATACATCACTCGCAGGATACTGAGGAATGGGTGCTCCGGTGTTTGGACCTGATGTGGATGTATACAAGTATACATTGTCTATAAAGAGATTTGTTACCGTTCCGGACAATACCAATTGTGACAAATGCGCCTTTGTTGTCAGGCCGGTAAAACTCGAAAGCGGAATATCCATACTTATCCATGTATTGGATTTCAATGTCGGCGCAGATATCGTTATCTCGTGAGACACATCATCACCACCGCCATAGACTGCATTTGCACCAAAATCAACCAGCATCACTTTGACATTATTCGGTAATGCAGTTGCATCGGGTGTCCAAAGATCTATGTGAAAATGTGTCATTGAATTTGCATTAATTGGATTTGCAGAAAACTCTACTCCCACAAAATTTAGATTATAATATCGTATAACATCATCATTATTGATTTTGATGAAAGCGTTTTCAGTGGTTGAATATTGCCATTTCGTATTCCATGTATCGATTGGAACATTAGTATATGCATTACTATAGAGAGAAATCACATTATTTGCATTCACTGTGGGTATTGGCGCTTGAATTGTAGGTAAGTCTGCAGTACCTTTGGCTGACAATTCCAGCGAACCTTTCGCTGTTCTGCCTGCTAACTTCGCAGTGATTTTTGCATTTCCTGAATCGAGCACACTAATCACTCCTTTATCAGATACAGTTGCGATAGCTGTATTTGAAGATTCGAACATGAAGTATGCAGGAGAGATAGAATTGATTTGATTAGTCCCATTTGGTAGACTGACATTCACTTGCAAACCATCAATTCTGATTGTTGAACCTTTTTCAGCTGATGGAATTTTTTTGTCTTCACCCAGAAATAGTTCTCCAATACATTCACCAAGATCCGGAACATACTCAAATCGTACTTCATCAATCCAAAATGTATAGCCCTTTTGATTTACTGGTCCGGTTGAATAATAGAATAATCCCTTCTCGCCATTGAGTTTTGCAGGATCGGGTATTGGTATGATTACTTTTTTCCAATTCGAATTGACCGGCAATGCTTGTAATGCAACTTGATATGCTGAACTTCCGAAATCATTGCCAAAACCCAATACATCTATCGTAGTTGATTGCGTAGCTTTTATATAAAATGTCAATGCATTGAATCCGGATAAATCTCTACCGGTTCTGCTGAAATATGCACCACCAGCATAAGCACCTTGTGGACTATTTGCATCCGGCACTTCATATCTCATTGAAGCTCGAGAATTATTATATGTTGTTTCATAGTCAACTTGAAATGCTTTCACATCTGATCCACCAAAAGCAGCATAGATCAAATCACTTGTGAAATCATCAATGAATACTTCGCCTTTGGCAGGAAATGTAGGACTAGACAAGCCATCAACACTTCGATCCCCACAACTCATAAAGAGTGATAAAATTATCACTAACACGAATTGTGAAATATGTTTTACTGTATGATTGGTATGTGGTAAACGTCTCATATGTATCATCGTTTAATTTCCAACATTAACTTGGACAAATGTTCTAATTTCCCATTCATTGCCATTCGGAAAACCAATTGCATTCGGATCAGGAACCCAATTTCCTGCAGGATCAATTGTCAAAGTAGGAGAATATCTCGGTGAATATGTATCAAGTGTTCTATAGGTTGTGCGCATTCCCACTTTTGTTCCGGGAAGCATAAACCAATCGGGCTTGCCAAGTTCAGTGGATAGTTCGGCCATCAATTGAAGTGGGAATGTCAAGTTGAAATCTCGATGATAATCAAATGGACCCCAATCATTCAATTTGCAGAACAATATCAATTTCGATTGTTTATA
>JBIKKD010000298.1:0-3903 GCA_044360565.1 Kapaibacterium sp. (SeqCode) | reverse complement strand
TTCCCTTTGGAACATTGAAAATTCCCTGCTTATTCACCGAAGCAACATCTTGTCCCCACAAATAAGTGTGTGGATTCTTCTGAAACTCCTGCTTCATCGCAATGTTAATGCCTTCACGGAAGGTATATTGTTGTGCATTTGGATCATTTACGAAATTATATTCGCTTGTATCATCATAAGAAACTACGGATTCAGGCATCAAGTAATCAAGATAACTTGAACCTACAGGATCAGGAGCAATCTCTGCGATGTCTGCAGCAGCAAAAATTGCATTCTTATTCTCTTCTTCGATTGCAAGCAATTCTTGTTCTGTCAAAATCTTCTTTGCAAGAATAGCATTTCGGAAAGCGGGAAGTGGATCACGATCTTTCATCTCCTGAATTTCTTCAGGAGTTCTATATAATTCATGATTGTCGCTGTTTGAATGTGAACCGATGCGATCACAATCTGCATGTACGAATACAGGACCTGCACCGGACAATGCATATTCCTGAGCTTCCTTCAATGCACGATATGAATCAAATACATCGCGACCATCACAATTGATGATTTTCAAATGCTTGAAACCAATGAAATTATCTGAAACTACAAGATTCGCGGTTTGTTCATGAAGAGGAACGGAGATACCGAATTTATTATTCTGAATCACGAATACGACAGGCAACTTTTCACGAGAAGCACCATTGACCGCTTCATAAAAATAACCCTCGGAACATGCTGAATCTCCACCGGAATAATACACCACTTCATCGCCATTGAATTTCTTTACCGCTCTTGCCAAACCTGCGGCATGCAATGAGTGATTACCCGTACAAGATGAACCATTTTGAATACCAATGGATGGTTTCGCAAAGTGATTACTCATGTGTCGTCCACCGCCGGCAACATCAGCATCTTTGGAAAGACCATTCAAAATGATTTCTTCAATCGTGATTCCTGCAGAAAGCGATGTCATCAAATCACGATAATACGGAAAGAGAAAATCCTTGTTCTGACGAAAGATTTGTCCGAGAGCAATCTGAATGCCATCATGTCCGGCACATGGAGCATGATAAGACCAGCCCTTCGCCATCTTCAAATACAATGCTGCTTTTTCATCCAGGCGGCGTCCCAGATGTTGCATTTTGTACCATGCAATGATTGTTTGCTTATCAAACCCCTTCATGTCGAAAGCACTGAACTGTGCTTTCTGAGCGGGCTTGACCGTCTTTTTCGACACAGGTTTTGTCACAACTGCTTTCTTGGCAGTGGGTTTACTCTTGGTTGGAGCTGCAACTTGCGTCTTTTTTGAAGCAATGGGTTTGACCTGTGCCTTTTTCGCGCTCGATGCTTTTGGTTTCATCTCTTTTTTTGTGGCGGTCTTTGCCATAGTGATATCTATCCTGTATTTGAATTCTTGAATTTGTTCAATCACACATAAGTCAACCAACCATGATCATTATTACCATCATGGATGATTTCATTAAAAGCTTTTTGGATGCTCTTTGTCACGGGCCCAACTTTACCATCTCCAACACTGATTCTATCCACCGAACGAACCGGAGTAATTTCGACTGCGGTACCGGTAAAAAAGATTTCATCTGCAGTGTATAACATCGCTCTCGGCACAGTTGTTTCACGAACTTCATAACCAAGTTCTTTGGCCAATGTTAAAGCTGTATGTCTAGTGATACCTTCCAAAATTGAAGATGACATCGGAGGAGTGAAGATAACACCATCATGAACGAAGAAAATATTCTCACCACTTCCTTCGCCAACATTTCCATGCACATCCAAACCAATTCCCTCAGAATAACCATTCATGATGGCTTCCATGCGGATCAATTGCGAACTAAGATAATTTCCGGATGCTTTTGAAACTGCAGGCAATGTATTGTTATGCAATCTTTGCCAAGAGGAAACACATACATCCACACCTTGCTCCAATGCCTCTTTTCCGAGATATACACCCCACTCCCAGCAGGCAATGGAGACTTCAATCGGACAATTCAATGGATATACCCCGAGATTTTCATATCCACGATACGCTATCGGTCTGATATAACATGATTCAAGTGAATTTTTTCGAACCAATTCTTTGGTTGCCTCACACATTTCATCAATGGAATAAGGCATTTCGCCGCGATATAATTTCACTGATTGCTCGAGTCTTTTCATATGCTCACGCAATCTGAAAATGCCCGTACCTTTTGGTGTTTTATATGCGCGAATACCTTCGAACCAACCTGATCCATAGTGCACCACATGCGATAAAACATGAATCGTTGCTTTGTCCCAATCAACAAATTCACCATTCATCCATATATATGGGGTTTTTGGAATTGCCATGTTTACCTCACTGTAAATTTTGTGTGAGTAATTCATTTACCAATCTGGGATTGGCTTTTCCTCCGGATGCTTTCATCACTTTACTGATAAAATAACCCATTAGATTATTTTTGCCCGAACGATACTTAGCAATATTGTCCTCCTCACCTTCCAATGCGGACAATACAATGCGCTCAACTTCTGTTCTATCGGATATTTGTAATAAACCTTTGTCTGCCACATACTTGGCAGGAGAAATAGCGGATTGCAAATACTCCGCAAATACATCTTTTGCGATTTTACTGCTGATTTTTTCATCTGCGAATAAATCGACAATCTCTGCTATTCCACTTGGCTTGATATTTTCCGCCTGCATGATGCCGATTTTTTTATCTGACAACACTTTCAGGATTTCGGTTAAAATCCAATTGCTTACAAACTTAAAGCGCTCTTTGCTTTGAATGGCAAGCATGGAGCAAGTGTTTTCGAAAAATAATGCGAGCTGTTTGTCTTCAATCAATATTCCGGCATCATAACCGGGAATTCCATATTGATCCTGCAATCTGAGTTTCATCGCCAAAGGTAATTCAGGCAAATGTGACTGTTGCACATCAATCATGTCCTGACTGACTCGCACATAACCCAAATCAGGTTCCTGAAAATAACGATAATCATGTGCTTGCTCTTTCGAACGCATCTCTTTCGTGCATTGAGCAGATGCATCCCACTGCATCGTCACCTGCTGAACTTTCCCGCCGGATTCTATCAAGGCAATATGTCTTTCAATCTCATAAGCAATTGCTTTTTCGACATTTCGAAAACTATTGAGATTCTTTATTTCGGTTTTTGTACCAAATACAGAATTACCTTTCAATCGCACCGATATATTCGCATCGCATCGGAGAGATCCTTCTTCAAGATTCCCATCACAAACACCGAGATATCGAACCAATTGTCGCATCGTCACCATATATCGATATGCCTCGGATGCAGAACGAATATCCGGCTCAGACACTATCTCGAGAAGTGGCATTCCAGCTCGATTGAAATCAACAAGCGTGTCTATGTCAATATCATGCAATGACTTACCCGCATCTTCCTCGATATGTATTCTTGTGATGCCGATATCTTTCATCAACCCTTCCTCCATTTCAATGGTCACAGAACCCTCAAAACAAATTGGATCATTGAATTGAGTGATTTGATACCCCTTGGAAAGATCAGGATAGAAATAATTTTTTCTTGCAAATGCTGAAATAGGTCTGATCGAGCATTTCGTTGCAAGTCCAAGTAGAACAGCCATTTCCACATGTCGACGATTGACCACAGGCAATGTGCCCGGATGTCCCAAGCAAATAGGACACACAGTGGCATTGGGAATATCACTATATCCTGCTTTGCAAGAACAAAATGCCTTTGTGTCTGTCAATAATTGTGCATGCAATTCAAGACCGATGACCGGCTCATACTTTGCAAGGATTTCGGGAGACAATTCTGGCATGCGAAATGTTAACTGTTTTAATCATGAGTATATTCATGCTTCTAGGAAAAAGTAGCATGGAAATTTCAGCAAAATTAGTTTTTTTTACGCATATT
>JBIKKD010000022.1:0-12127 GCA_044360565.1 Kapaibacterium sp. (SeqCode) | reverse complement strand
CCATTTACTCCTTCGCCGAATTTTCCTCCATTGGTTTTGAATATCCAATCAATATGAATTTCAGTAGGAATGGAATCAAGAATGCCGGTCAAGGGCATATCACGGAATGGTCCACCACGAAAAGTCGTAATTCCCGGAAATCTATCATAGGGTGATAAGGCAGCAACAGCATTAAATGGATACTGAATGGAATCGATAATAATAACTTGATACTCAACCATATCGGCAGATGGCTGTCTTTGCAATGTCAAAAATCTACTTGTTTCTACTTTGACTTTTTTCTTTGTTGATTTCTGCATCCCTTTTTCTTCTTTCGCACATCCCATGATCAATAATAGAATCACCAAAAACAACTTCATTCATTCACCTGTGTTTTTTTTCTTGAAAAGAATATAAATGCAATCACTCCGCTGAGCAGAATGCCTGCCACATAATACATGTCCATGGGTTTATCTTGTATGGTCTTCTGCATGATCCATAGATTGATGAGCAAGAAAAGGATAGGTGTTGCAGGATAAGCAAACATGCGATACGGTCTATATATTTTTCTCATACTGAATCTTGCATAGATAGCTGCGAGTGCAGTAAGAGAAGAAAAGAGCGTTATGAGAAAAGTCGTGAATGTGATTAAGGTGTCATAAGTACTGGTCAATATCATCAAAACTGCAATACCTGTTTGAATCCAAATGCTTTTCACGGGAATGGTTGAAATGTCTTTTCCTTTTTGACTTGGCACATATTCATTCACCATGGAACGCAATACTCTTGGACCTGCAACAACCATAGCGCTCATCGAAGAAATGAGCATGAATGCTATAATGAGTCCTGAAATTGTGGCAAATGCCGGTGGAAGAAAATACGATCCGGCAATAACGACCAATTCTTTTGGCATCATGGTATCAGGATTCACTGTCAATTCATTGATTGGCGCGACCATAAGAAACATCATATTGATGAGCACATAGACTATGGTGACGAACACTGTTCCAAGTATGATTGATAGCGGCACATCGCGTTCCGGATTTTTCAATTCTGAAGCTATATAAGCTGAAGCATTCCAACCAGAATATGCGAATATCACATAAATGAGCGATACCGCAAAGGAAGGCGAAGTCATTTGCTGAGCAGTGGAAATAGTCGGGGCAAAATGCTCGAAATTCCACTCAGCATGCGAAAAACCGAGAATGATGAGCAATGTGACAAAAAGTACTTTAGCCCCTGTTGAGAACGATTGAAAAGCACCGCTGGCTTTATGGCTCATGGTATGGATGGCAGTCAAAGTGAGAAGTGTGATGAGTCCGATGATCATGGGATGTCCCATCCCAATGGAAGCAACCACATAATTCCCCACTGCAATTGCACTCATGGCAAGTGGTGCCGTGAAACCAATAGTAGAACTTGTCCAACCTGATAAGAAGCCAATACTTGGATGAAACACATCCGAGAGATAACGATATTCCCCACCTGAATGAGGAAATAATGCTCCCAGTTCGGCATATACAAAAGCACCACAGAGAGAAAGTAAGCCACCAATTACCCACAATGAAATAATGGCCGCAAAATCTTGTATGGTCAATAATTGATAGCCTAAACTGGTGAATACTCCCGTGCCAATCATGTTTGCAATAACGATTGACATAGCTGATATGGGACCGAAATGTGAAGTTTTCATACATTACTACTGAATTGCGGGGTAAATAAACACGCTCATTACAATTACCTTCATCATTTCTATGAATGGTTTGTAAGCTTCAAATATAAGATGTTCTTAAAGTATTTTTAGAATTGTGATATTTATCACATAGCATCTGAGATGGAATAGATATGTTGTTATGGGTTGTATATGTTTTTCACAGGGAATTTCAATGATCAATCAGAATATAACCATCTATGTGTTGTTTTTAGTATTTCTCTCACTCTTTTCTGCATTCAATGTATTAATTCCAAAGAATTAAGATCATGAACGAGAGATGAGCGCCATGTAATATTCCAAAGACTCATGGTATTCAAGAAGTTGGTAATATTTTTTTGAATAATGACATTTGTCATATAACATAATTGATAGCATAGATAAATTGAGATGGGAGACAATATTTTCTGTGTGATTTTCTATGATGAACCAGGAAATGATCTTTTATATGTTTTGTTTGTATCTCTATTGTTTTATTTCCAATCAATGATATGGTTGGAATACATGATAATGAGGTGAATGTCATTATACTCAAGGGTTTTTCTCTTATCATTAAGACTACTCATAATGGGCTATTGCTTTATGACTTACTTTCTATAGGTATCTGTTTTCAATCAAGACGCTATGGATTACACAACATTCTGTCAATATGAAAGAAAGAGGATCCTCCTTTCGAGCGGGATGTAATCAATATTCTTCCTGATATCCTATCAGATTATGAATGTTTTTGACTTAGTAAAATCGCTTATGAGTTTTATAGAATTGGAAAAACAGCTGTTCTTTTCGATTTCGATCCACATTATTTACACAATAGGAGTTTGTAAAGGGTTAAAGGATTATAACATTTATCACACAACATCATAGATGAGTTTGATAACTAGTTGTAGGGTATATTTTTTTACACTAGGAGTTTCTGTTCTTTTCGATTTCGATCCACATTATTTACACAATAGGAGTTTGTAAAGGGTTAAGGGATTATAACATTTATCACACAACATCATAGATGGGTATGATAACTAGTTGTAGGGTATGTTTTTTTTCACTAGGAGTTTCTATGATGAATCAGAAAGCAATCTTTTATAAGATTATCTTCGCAATTGTTTTTTTCTTGTTTGCAATTGATGTATTAGTTGCAATGAACGAAGATAATGAAAGAGAGATGTATGCCATTACATTCCAAGGTTTACTTCAATCAGAATCAAGTAATCATTATGGACCATTGCTCATTGACTTTGCTTTGTATGATAGTCAGTTTTCAAACATGGCAATCTGGAATGAACAACATTCAATACTTACCAAGGAAGGTGTTTTTTCTGTCGATCTAGGCAGCAAAAATAATCTTCCAGAAATTCTGCCAAATCAACTTTGGATTGGACTTAGTAAAGACGGGATTGAATTTTCAAGAATAAGAATAGCAGCTGTCCCCTTCGCATTAAATTCACATATTTCAAAGGTTGCTGATTCAGTTAAAGGTGGAATGGTTAAGTCTATTAACGGAGTTACTGGAAGTATTACTTTAACAGGATCAGATGGACTGGAAGTAAGAAACACCCAAGATGGAGGTATCAATATTGGTTTATCTGAATCGGCAAAGGGAGAAAAGACGTTAAATCAGGGCACAGAATGGTTGCTTGGTGGAAATGCCAATGTAAGTCAAAGTAACTGGTTTGGAACTGTACGAGCAGCCCCTCTTAGCATTAGAACTAATTCAATTGAAAGAATGCGATTCTCTGGAGAACAAACTGGATTTATCAGTATTAATGATCCAAAACCTTCTGCCAAGTTTTCAGTTGGACATAATATTCATATCAAAAGTAATGGTGGTATAGCAGAATTAAGTTTTCAAACACCTAATTGGATGCATAATACTACCTTCAGACCAACCAATCAAACTTCAAACATTAACTATGTCTTCCCAAATTCACAAGGTAAAAATGGGACTTATTTATCTACCAATGATGCAGGTCAATTATCTTGGACAGAATTACCTTCTTGGGGAATATCCGGAAACTCCAATGTATCCTCAAATTCATACTTGGGTACAACTTCCTCATTCCCTTTGAATATTCGAACGAATAATGTAGAGAGAATGACAATTACAGAAAATGGTTTAGTTGGTATAAATAATGGAAAGAATTCACCAAGAGAACAATTGGATATAACAGGAAATGTTCTTGTAAAAGCTAATTCCATAAACCCAGGAAAAGTAATATTCGAGGGAAGAAATGGATATTACAATTCTTTCCGTTCAGAACATCAGAAGTTTTCAATGGACTATATTTTTCCAAAAACTGAACCTAAAAATGGCCAGGTACTTTCAACCAATAATTTGGGCCAACTCTCTTGGATAGGAATAAGCGATAGTGCTTACATTTTAAATGGGAATGATTTCAAGCACGATGCTAGGATAGGTTTAAATACTCCATATGATCTCATTATCGAAACCAATAATCAAGATAGAATGAGAATTGAAGATAATGGAAACATATCAGTCAATAATTCATTCTCTGTTGATGGAACTATTACTCCAAGTGCAGAGCCTGCTGGTGTAAACTCCCCATTATCATATCAAAATGGTATTGTCTTTGAGAATAATCCTTATATGAAGTCAGGTGGTGAAGATGATAAAGCCGGAATGAGACTTTATCAATCTTCCCCAAATACTCATAATACGGTACTTAATATATTTAATGGAAATGATCCTGAAGATAAGATTGATTTTACCACACCCAATCCAAATAATGTAACTATAAATGGTAGTACGATTCTCACTGCTAATAATATTTCAAGCAATCTTTCTAATATTCAGTTTCAAACGATTATAAATTCTGGAAACACCTATCTTGGTGATAACTATAATGATATCACTTCGCTTCAAGGTACATTCAGAGTCTATGATTCCGATGCTACGAATTATACTGATATCAAAGGTGGAGATGGCACTATTCAAACTGCCAATTTGAATTTTGTGCTTCCGACTAATGCTGGAACAAGTGGTCAATCCCTCACAACTGATGGAAGTGGTAATCTCTCTTGGGCTGCTACTTCTCCCGATTGGTCTGCTCCCGGCACAATCGGTTCAACAACGCCGAATACTGGTTCTTTTACCACACTGAGTGCAATAACTTCTGTCAATACTCCGGCTATCAATACAACCGGGAATTCTACTCTTGGTAATTCAAATAATGATATCACTTCGCTTCAAGGTACATTCAGAGTCTATGATTCCGATGCTACGAATTATACTGATATCAAAGGTGGAGATGGTACTATTCAAACTGCCAATTTGAATTTTGTGCTTCCGACTAATGCTGGAACAAGCGGTCAATCCCTCACAACTGATGGAAGTGGTAATCTCTCTTGGGCTGCTACTTCTCCTGATTGGTCTGCTCCCGGCACAATCGGTTCAACAACGCCGAATACTGCTTCTTTTACCACACTGAGTGCAAGTAACAACTTATCAGTCTACCCTTTAGGATCTGGTTCAGGAGATACAGGTGAAATAAGATGGTATGAACTTGCCGCAAATGGTACAGATTATATAGCATTCAAAGCTCCTGACAATTTAATTTCAACCATTGAATATACATTACCTGCAACCCAAGGTAGTACTGGACAAGTATTGACAAATAATGGTTCTGGAATACTTTCTTGGTCGAGCATTTCTGGTTCAACAATTACTTCACTTGATGATTTAATTGATTCAAAGTTCTCTGGGTCAAATTTTTCAAATAGTTTATTGTTGGGTCATGAACAAACTGGAGTTTTGAATAATGCAGTGAATAATAATGCTGTTGGTGTTCTCTCGCTTGAGAATATAACATCAGGTGATAACAATAGTGCATTGGGTTATGGAGCATTACATAGTATTACTTCGGGCACTGATAATACAGCTATCGGGATTAATGCAGGCTACTCAACAATTACAGGTTCAGGCAATGTATTCATTGGTAGCAATGCGGGATACAATGAGACTGGCTCAAATTCATTGTACATTGACAATTCAAATACTTCCACCCCACTCATAAAAGGTGACTTTGCAAGTAATGCTGTAACCGTACATGGATCACTTGGAGTAACAGGTGCTACAACAATGAATTCTGGAACGAGCAATAGTTACACTTTGCCTACATCGCGTGGTACTATTGGACAATATCTAATGACAGACGGTGCTGGCAACTCAAACTGGAGCAATATTACTTCAATCCAAGGAAGACCAATTTCAAACACAAATCCTGCAAACAATAATTCACTCATGTGGGATTCAGTGAACCAAACTTGGAAACCTGGCATTGCAACATCTTCAGTTGCACTGTTATCATTTTCTGAAGGTGTTCCAATTGATATTGATGTTATACGAAATGGGACTACAAAAGTAAATAATATCAATATCTCCGAGAATTCTTTATTCAGACTTATAAATGCTTCTGCAGGGTGCGACATATCAGGATTTGTGAATGGAACAAATGGTCGAATGATATATATCATAAATACATCTGGTAGTAATCAGACATTCAACCAAGAAAATACCCATTCAGCCCCTGAAAACAGATTGATTTTAGGTGTTTCGAATAAAAATATTGGTGACAGAGGAACAATTACATTCATCTATAGCTCAACTTTGAATAGATGGATCATGGTTTCATCTACCTAATAGTCATGACGAATCCGTATTTTCAAGCCCAAGTATATACTTGGGCTTTTTTTATGAAAATTTTGTCTAAATATTTCGGTCCCGGAATCATTACCGGTGCAAGTGATGATGATCCTTCGGGAATTGCAACCTACACACAAGCCGGAGCCATGTTTGGTCTGGCCACACTGTGGACTGCATTTCTTGCCTTCCCTCTGATGGCGATTATACAAAGAATGTGTGCACGCATTGGACTTGTCACAGGACATGGCCTGGCCGGAACACTTCGATTACATTATCCGAAATGGGTTCTATACTTAACAATTGGTTTAGGTGCTCCTGCAATCGTTCTAAATATAGGAGCGAATATTGCCGGGATGGGTGCCGTTGGAACTATGCTATTTCCCAAGATAGAACCTGAATATTTCAGTGTATTCTTTACCATGCTTCTTTTCATCTTCATGATGTATCTACCATATAAAAAGATTACGAGCATTCTCAAGTATCTATGTCTCTCATTACTTGTGTATTGCATCGTTCCATTCTATTATGATGGGATTTCACTTTCTCATATCATCTCATCATCATTTATTCCACAGATACATTTCACCAAAGAATATCTCCTTATTCTAGTTGGTATACTGGGCACTACTATTTCTCCTTATCTCTTTTTTTGGCAGGCATCAATGGAAGTGGAAGAAAAGGAGCATAATCACATCATCTTAGTGAACAAAACAGATATAAAATCCATGGAATCAGATATAGATTCAGGAATGATATTCTCAGGGATCATCATGTATTGTATCATCTTAACAGCAGGACTTGTTCTCTTTCCTAATGGTATAAGAGAAGTTAATACTGTAGAAGAAGCCGCTCTTGCTTTATATCCTTTACTTGGTAATTCTGCCAGTTTATTATTTAGTCTTGGAGTGATTGGAACAGGACTCATCGCTATACCTGTGCTTAGTGGTTCGCTCAGTTATATGTTCACGGAGATTTTATATCTCCCAAGAGGATTAGATAGAACATTCAAGCAAGCCAAAGGTTTTTATAGCATTATGGCATTTTCATTAATATTGGGATTATCTCTGCATCTCTTTGGCATAAGTCCGATTGATGCGCTCATCGCCACTGCTATTCTCTATGGAATAACTGCCCCCATATTGATTGGCGTGATTTTACATATTGCAAACAATAAAGAAATCATGGGCGAATTTGTTAATTCGAGATGGATGAATATCGGAGGATTGTTCACGCTTTTCATGATGTCAGCAGCTGCAATTGCATTGGTGATATTGTATATATTCTAAATTCTTCTGTATTTCCAATTCATAATAAGCAGAGCATTTTTCATCACACATTCTTAATACTCCCTTTACACTCTCATAATACCCTACTGATAAGTTTGCATTGTATTTCCTTCACTTTTCCAAGGATAGACGATGCACAAACCGTACAGCATTCGACTCCTCTTTTCTCTCCTTTTCATTCCCTTTTCCATCATGACTTCATTAGCCGGAAATGTATCCGGAATCGTACTCGATGAAAAAGGTATTTTACCTTTACCCGGTGCAGGAGTTCAAATAAAGGAATTATCACGAGGTAAAATATGTGATAGTCGTGGTCAATTCTTTATATCAAATGTCAAATCAGGGTCTTATACTCTGACAGTAACATCCATTGGATTTAAGAAGTATTCACAAAAGATTGAAATTCCGGAAAATGGAACAATCTCTGTGAAAGTACTCATGCAGGGATCCACATCAGTCACAAATGATGTGATAGTCATGGGTGATGGATTACAGGGACAAGCCAGAGCATTGAATCAACAAAAAGAAGGTATTTCCATTGCGAATATCATTTCTTCGGATCAAGTTGGTCGTTTCCCCGATGCAAATGTCGGCGATGCATTGAAGCGCGTACAAGGAATCACCGTTCAATATGATCAAGGTGAAGCAAGATTCGGACTTATCAGAGGTACCGCCGCTCGTTTGAACAGCGTTACAATCAATGGAGATCGAATTCCATCTGCTGAGGCAGAAAATCGTGAAGTGCAATTGGATTTGATTCCTTCAGACATGATTCAAACAATTGAAGTAACCAAAGCACTTACTCCTGATATGGATGCCGATGCTATTGGTGGATCAATCAATTTGATCACAAGAGGTGCTCCTGAAACAAGACGCTTGTCAATTACCGGTGCGGGAGGATATAATTTCCTTAGTGATAAACCAATTCTGACAGGAGCCGGAATTTATGGTGAAAGATTCATGGACAACAAACTAGGACTTGTGCTTTCAGGAAGCATCAATAATCACAAAAATGCATCTGATAATGTCGAAGCTGAGTGGTCTGAAGATGACAATGGTAATGCCTATGTATCCGATCTTCAACTTCGCAGATATGATGTTGAAAGAACAAGAAGAAGCATTTCACTTGGTTTGGATTATAAATTCGATGAACAAAATCAAGTATTCTTTAATACTATCTATAATTGGAGAGATGACTGGGAAAATCGTTATCGCGTGAATTATCGCTATCCATCAGCACCAGATGCCAATGGCATTGTTTCAGGCGCAGAAGTGAGAAGAGAAACAAAAGGTGGTATTGGAAATGATCGTGTGGACAATAGAAGACTTGAAGATCAAAGAACGTTTAATGTGTCAATGTCGGGACAACATCTCCTTGGTGCCGTAAAAGCAAATTGGCAAGCCAATTATGCAAAAGCATCAGAAGAACGTCCAAATGAGCGCTATGTGTCATTCAGAACCAGAAAACAAAAACTCACGCAAGACATCAGTGATCCAATCCAGCCTAAAGGTGGTTTTGTTGCAGGTGAAACAGGCAATGATTATAATACTTGGACATTGCGTCAATTGACAGAACAATATGGCTATACAGAAGATGTGGATCTCAATGCCAAATTGGACTTGGAAACAACATTGAATCAAGGTGCTTATGAATCCATTCTAAAAGGTGGTATTCGTTATCGTGGAAAAGAAAAGATGCGCGATAATAGTTTTAACTTTTATACACCGAATAATACAAATGTGTTCAATCCAAGTTCATTCGGTTCTATCCCATTGATTGATATGGACAGAGGAAAAGCAAATCTTGCAGGTGATTATGCTTATGGTTCTTATGCACCATCATCATTCTTGGGTGGTATCAATCTTGAGGATACATCAAATTTCGAAATGGAAGACGGAATAGCTGAATATGTTCCGGGTAATTTCAATGCAACAGAAACAATCAATGCCGGTTATCTCATGCTTACTCAGCAATTGAGTGGAGGATATCTCAATTCAGATGATAAGTTGATGATTGTTGCGGGTGCGAGAGTCGAGCACACTTCAGTTGAATATACCGGAAATTCATTCGATGCCGATGCAGAAACATATGCAGCAAAAACAGGCACAAATTCCTATTTGAATATTTTGCCTTCATTGCATGTGCGTTATGAATATAATCCTGCTTTGATCATTCGTATGGCATATACCAATACAATTGCAAGACCAAATTATTACAATCTTGTTCCCTATCAATTATTCAGTCAGGATGATGATGAAATCACGCTCGGCAATCCTGATTTGAAGGCAACTACTTCATCGAATTTGGACTTGATGGCTGAATATTATTTTGAATCAGTCGGTATTTTCTCGGGTGGTATCTTCCACAAGAATATCCAAAACTTCATTTATGATTATATCCTCCGTGGAGCAAATGTTCCATTGATCAATGGCGTGCAATATGCTCGATATACTCAACCTCGTAATGGAGCCGAAGCGACAATCACAGGAATGGAATTCGGATTTCAAAGACAACTCGATTTCTTGCCGGGAATTCTCGGAAATACAAGTTTATACTTGAATTATACAAATACGGGTTCAAATGTTCCAAGTGTTCCAACAGATGATACAGACCGCATTGATGCTTCCCTTCCCGGAACAGCAGAGCATATGTTCAATGCATCACTTTCCTATGAAGACAGTAAACTGTCAGCTAGAATATCAGTTAATTATACAAGTGCATATATCGATAGTTATGGAGTGAGCGAATTCTATGATAGATACTATGATACTCAAACATTTGTGGATTTCAATGCAGCTTATAAAATCACACCTCAACTCCGTATGTTCGCAGAACTAAATAATATCACCAATCAACCATTGAGATATTATCAAGGTATAAGCGAAAGAACAATGCAATCTGAGTTCTACAATATGCGCATGAATGTCGGTTTGAAATGGGATTTGTAATATAAAGCAATTGGAACTTGAACGGGGGCATTCTTTGCCCCCTTTTTTTGTCACACTAATTTCTACATCATGAAAAAGTTTCTTCTTTTAATCCTCTTCATTTGTAATAATACTGCATACTCTGATATTCCAGGAATCATAATTCCAAAAGATGCATTGCATTTCTTTGTGATTGGTGATTGGGGAAGGAATGGTGAATATGGACAAAAAGAAATTGCAAAAGTGATGGCAGATGCCGCAGAACAAGTTGAGCCGGAATTCATCATAAGTACAGGTGATAATTTCTATCCAAGTGGCATTAGAAGCGTCATGGATCCACATTGGAAAGCTTCATTTGAAGATATTTATCCTCAACATTCACTACAAGGCGATTGGTATGTGGTGCTTGGAAATCACGATTACAAAGGAAATCCAGATGCACAAATTGAATATTCCACCATCAGCAGAAGATGGAACATACCTGCAAGATACTATTCAAAGAAATTTTCAGTTAGCAAAACACAGTCAGCACAATTTCTTTTCATGGACACTAATCCATTCGTTGATTCATATCACAAAGAAGATGAAACATATCATGTGAAGGGCATTGATACGGCAGGACAAAGAAAATGGATGGATTCTTTGCTTTCACAGGCACCAAAGAGTGATTGGAAATTCGTGATTGGACATCATTCTATTTATAGCTTGGGTAAAAGAAAGCCAGGTATGAAGGATCTCATGAATAAATTTGATGCAACATTCAAAGCTCAAGGGGTGCATGCATATATCTGCGGTCATGAGCATGACTTGCAAATTATTCATCCCGAAAACAAATCAACTGTACATTTTATCTCAGGTGCAGGAAGCGAAATTCGTGATGCAGGAAAAGCAGAAGGAAAAGACTTCTATCATGGAAAGCAAGGCTTCATGATGTTTTCTGTCATGGAAAAAGAAACACTAGTACAAGTAATCGATATAACCGGTAAAGTAATTACATCGTATTCATTGAAGAAGTAAATCTCAAAACTTCACGACAAAATCCACATAGGGTATGCCAATAGGAAATACTTCAGAGAATTCTTCATTATTGACAAGAGCAAGATCAACAGACATGGTTTCACCAAAAAAGCGGATGCCATAGGATATAAGTCCGCGATATACATCAGCGGGGAAAAACCAATTTTCCGTTACCAGTGAAACTCTTCTAGAAAGTCTTGTCATGGCACTCAATGTGATGACAGGATCACCGCTGAATTCTCCATCAAAGAATCCCAAACCCAATCCCAATGTGGCATTATGTTCTGGATTGCCATATGTCACCAAGCCATAACCAACGCCAAATCCACCTATATACGATGTGAGATTACCGTATAAAACTCCAACACCAACTCTCACATTTTCAGATATCTGAGTACTATATTTTGGTGTCAAAAAGAAAATGGGATTGAAATCACTATCACCCAGAGAAGCAAATGTTGAAAAGAACTCGAAACCAATTCCCATGGAAAAATTATCGGTTATTCCATAATTAAAGGTATTGATGAAGAGATATGTATTCTGATAATA
>JBIKKD010000167.1:0-3918 GCA_044360565.1 Kapaibacterium sp. (SeqCode) | reverse complement strand
GCATAATAATGATTCAAGTAAAAAGAGACATCCCACAATTCGATATAGGTGAAGCTTAGAAACATGAGCAATGACATCATTCTGAATCTATATCCCAGAATAACGCCGATCGAAGAAATGATGAGTAATGCAAATGTTACATAAATCAAAGGAGTTGAAGGAGCTGAGAAGAACTCTAAACCGAAATACGGGAAGTGAAACTGTGGTTGGATATACTGCATGTCTATCCAACCTAGAAGAATGAATCGCAGCGTGCTGATGAGAATGAGCATTCCCAGTCCCATGCGAAAATATGCAAGGGTTGAGGCCGAAGCCGGAACATGAAGGAAATGCTTGATTCTATTCATGATATTGGAGAATTAATCTCCGTCTCCACTAGCATAGGTAATTGAAATTCCAAGAAGTGATGACATCTCACTTTTGATGAAGCGCGTATGTTTGGTCATTTCCAAAAAGATCTGCTCCAATTGCGAAGACTGACCAATTATCATAGTGTGCAGCGGTACTTGTACATCTATTGTGGATATACCTGTACCAATCACATTCCATTGCAATTCCGTGTCTTGTGCCAATCGTGGACCATTCTCAACAGAAAGGATATAATCTTTGAATCCATTTGCAGAAAGGGAAGTAGCAAGTGAAAGTCTTGCATAACCAAACCAAAGATGTCTGAGTGCTGTATATTTGGCTTTAAGCAATTCTGTGGAATAACCGCTATAATAACCTTCGACTTTTGATGGCTCACTATTGACTTGACCTGCTCTCTTGCCCATTGGTAAACCAAGATTATAATTCTTCATCACTTCAAAATGAAAGACAAATGAATTATACAAATCAGAAATAGATGATCCTGCCTGTGCTCCATCATTGTTGATAAAAGCCGTTCCATAAGCACCTTGCCATTGATTCAATACAGTTTCAACTCTTGATAGTATATTTCTGCTCACTGCTTTCATATATGCAAGTTTGAATGGTTGATCTTTGATTGATTGAATGAAAGAAGCTGAGTCTTTAAAAATCAAGTAATCAAGCGCATAGATTCCTCTTGAGTCTCTATCGAAATTCCTAAAACTTGTGTCTTTCGCATTGATATAAGATTCAATCTTCAAAGCGGAAGCGGGGAATGTGCCGATATTTTGAAAGAGGGAACCATCACTCATTTGCGCAGGTCCAAAATCAAAGAATACCACAAATTGCCAAGCATCAGCCATCTTGCGCCAGCTATTGCGAAGCTCTTGTGCATTTTGTTCATTCTGGTTTTCCGCGAATGATTGCAATGTTGAATCATGGCTCTTCACTGCTTGGTACATATCACCATAGAGTGGAATGATGGTATTTTTTGCGGTGAATTCAAGCATTGCTTTTCTATCATAACCTTGTCCGACAGGACCTGCCGGATCATCACATGATGAAAAGGAGAAAAGCGGAATCAGCGTAAGAAAGATGAGGATTATTTTTTTCATGATTATTGTCTATTCTGAGTTGTGACCCAATTCACTTTGAAATCTTCGATCTCTTGATCTGTGAATCCATAGATTGATTTGATTCTTGCAATCACTTGAAGTAATGCGGGAGCATTTGTGAATGCATCAGTGACAAATACTGCAGGCTTATTGGATTTGAGCAATGAGAGTATGTCATCAATTTGTGCATTCGTGATTTTCTTTTCGGAAATACCTTTCAAACCACCTAAGAAACCAATGCTTTCGCCAACTGCATGAAGTCCTGCACCATTGTCATTTGCTTTAGGATTGGTCATCGTGAATTTGGCATGTGCTGAAAAGCAATAATTAACTACAGTTGCCAAGATTGCTTTTTCCCATGTGAGAAGCACTGATTTTCTATCGTATAATGTCTCATAGGTATAATCAGAACCGGCTTTTTGATGTGCTTGCATTGCAATCACATTTTTCTTGAATGCGGTGTATAGACCATTTCCATCATTTTTATCTCTGCGGGATGCATATGAAGCGGAAAGGATATCGGGGAAATTTGTGGTTCTATCACTATTGGAAAACCGTGGAGTTGCGCCAAAGAGGGCGATGAGTTTATGCGTTGATTCAGAAGTAACAGACATTCTTGATGCTTTATGATAGAATAAGCCGAAGAATGCTGCTTTATCCAAGATTTGCTCTATTTCCAAGCCATTTTCATCAAAGAGATATCCACCATATGTTCCTCCTTGAGTTTGGGTGGTAGCAAATGGATCATAAGAATTACCCGAAGCTTTTGTCAATTCTTGAAGATATGCAGGAAAAATTGCTTTGAGAGAATCATTCGCTTCAGTGAGATGCGCTTGCATTGCTGTAAGTGCTGTTGCATAATCCACAGAAGTACCACTTGTTCTACCTGTTTTGAGCAAGTTTACAAAATCTTGATGCTGTTTGATGAGAACATTCTCTGCAGCAACGGTATTTGTATAGCCGGTCGAGTCATAACTAGCTGGAATATCAATAGGTTGCACTCCGTTATCGGTGCAACTGATCATCAAAACCACAAGCAGAATTGATGTGGCGAGAAAAAAGGAATGTTTCATATATGGTATGAGTAATATGGTAAAACTTATTTAGACTTAGTCTAAATTAAGAACTTCATCATACATGACCAAATACATCCTATTTTATAATTTCTTATCAAAGCAGGTTTTTTACTACATTTGCCATGCAGCAAATGGGGTTAATTATAAAACCCCTGTTTTACATTTATTATGGGAAGTACTATGAAACACCTCAAACACCTTTTTCTCGCCCTTTTTTGTATATGTGCGACAGATCTCTTTGCACAGCAGACATATTTTAATGTCCCAAATTCACGAGTTACTGATCATGGAAAATTTTATTTCCAAGCAAATACTTATTTAACTGATGGACTTGACAGAACACAAGTGAATGGCATGTATGGCATTAATAAAGACACCGAAGTTGGTTTGAATCTCTTGCATTATAATTCAGGCGATATGTGGTATGGTTTAACTGCACAGCATCGTCAAACACTAACAGCTGATCATAATCTCACTGTTGGTGCTACTTATTACTTAAATTCTGAAAATGCATTTTACCTTTATGGTTTAGTTACGGCTAACAAATTGCTTGCAAATGCAAATATCAATGCCGGTTTATATTATGGCAATGAGTCAATGTTTGGCGAATCCAATATCGGGTTAATGGCTGGTATCGATTATCCTGTTTTGAATGATAAAATCCGTGTCAAAGGAGAAATCATGACTGGAAATCACTGGATGAATGGATTGAATATTGGTGGACAATATGAGATATCCAAAAACATGCTAGCAGGGGTAGGTATTAATCTTATCAACTTTAATGATAAAGCTCCATCTCCCTTTATCTTGCAATTACATTACAATATGTAATATGATTCAATTATTTTTAAAGCGAGTCGATTCATCGGCTCGCTTTTTTAATTTGGGGGACTATGCGACTATCTATAATTATACTAATGCTTTTTCTTTCAAGCAGAGAGACTATGATGTCTCAAAGGGGAGATGCATTTCCGACATCAATCTCATCATCACTCAAAAAGGTCTTCTCTCACAATGGTGTACTTGGTGGATCAGTAGTCACATTTGATAGAAGTGGCTACCATTCATTTTCCTATGGTGATGCTTTTCCAGATAGCATTCCATTTACAGATTCAACATTTCTTCGCATCGCGAGCATTTCCAAAATGTTCACCGGCATGGCATTATTACAATTGGTGAAAGAGGGGAAGGTAGAACTCGATCATGATGTAAATTCATACTTGGATTTCAAGCTTATGAATCCCGCTTATCTCAAAGTCCCGATCACGATTCGGATGCTTCTAAATCATACATCAACATTGCAGGATTCTAGAGAAATATTGAGCATGGCCAAAAAAGCGATCTATAGAGATACGCTGAATCCGGAGAAGTTGATACCT
>JBIKKD010000166.1:0-3921 GCA_044360565.1 Kapaibacterium sp. (SeqCode) | reverse complement strand
TATCAGTTTTCGATGCAACCCCAAACTCTCCACTGATGAGCAATTCAAATGAATCACCTGGTAGATAGGTAATTGTTGACTTAATGGAGGAGTCGATAGAAATGTGATTGGTTTTTACCGAGAATGGAATTGTTTGTTTCAATTCGATTGTGTCAGCAATATATGCCGTCAAGTGAATTTCATCATTTCCTGAGGATTTTGAATCCAAGAGTAGAGAAATTGTAATGAAGCCTCCACGCTTTTTGATGATTGAATCTGAAACAGCATTGATGGAGATTGTTGAGCCTTTTAAAGATTGATTCAGTCTTGCTAGAATGGAATCCACAGTGATATCAATATTGCCATCATTGCTGATTCGAGCAGTAATCAAGCGTTCCTCACATGCATGCAAAGTATCAATGGGTTGAATGCTCATTCTGAGATCTATCGTGTCGATGGGATCTGCATCTCCCCAAATGATCGAGCGAGTATTGATAGTCTGACCAATCAATCCGGCATCAGATTGAGTTTCTACCAAGATCTCATGTCTTCCGGCTCTTTGTGGTGTGAATCGAATAGGGAGGACATGTGAAGACCCGGGGCTAAATGCTTTGTTGATAAAACCAATGGTGTCTAAAGTAAATGAAGATAAGTCCCCGGAGATGATAGTGAATCCTTCTATTGTCATTGGTGCATTTCCGTTCGCAGTCAATAAGATGCCACTTGTATCTTTGGTGGAATTCTCTTTTATGCGACCTACATATATGTCTCTTTGCTGAATACCCGGTATTATTCCCTTGCCAATAAGCGTATAGGATGAGCTGTCATAGCTGAAACCATTTGTGTATGTGATCTTTCCTTGATATCGATATTCAATGCTATCTTTAGGTATAAAAGATGCGAGTACTGCAATTGTCTGATTGGATTGCAATACTGTATCCTTCTTTTGATTTGGAAATGAAATGCGAAAAACTGAATCGAGAGGAGCCAAATTATCAAGACTGATTATTGCAATGTCATTTCCGGTATTTGTGATCCTTGCCAGAGTATCATATTGAGCACCCAAACGCCTTTCTTTCCAATCAATGATGAATTCACTCAATCCGGGTGATGCGCCATTGCCTTTGACTTCAGCTTGATTCGATAGTGAGCGGTCATTCAAGATGGTAAAGAAATCTGAATATGTCTTTCTCTCGAGTGGAGTGAAAGTACAATTAATGCTTACAGTGTCTCTAGGCTTGAAAGTTCTAGGGAAAATCCCTGAAGTATCAAAAGTGAACGCTCCGGAACTTGTTGGAATTTGTAATGAGATTGCAGTGAAATCCGTGCCACCAGCATTGATGATTCGAATGACTCCGGGTTTTGTATCACCAATTGCCACGGTTCCAAAATCATGACCAGTGACTTGTATGGCAGGATTTTCCATCACTCCGCTAATTCTTACTACTTTATTTATACCACAATCAAACAATATCTGTAAAGTTGCATTGGCCGAATCGGATCCTTCAATTGCTCTGAAACATATCTCAGTCTGAATGGAATCATTCGGAGGAATCATTGCATTTGTGAATGCAGATAGATTCGAACCAATCATTCTTGAATCACCAAGCAATTGTGCAAACTTTATGAGTATGCTTTCTCTACCGGTATTATGCAATACTATTCTTCTGCATTGAGTATCACCCATGATCATTTTGTCAAATAAAAGCGAATCAGGAATGGTGATTTTTGGTGCAGTATATGAATAACGAATGCGAGTTGAATTGCCGGCATTGTCAATCGCTTCAATGACCATGAAGGCATCTTTCAACTTATTGATGACATTACCGAAGTAAGATGTTGTTGTATCGCCCTCTTTGAATCCTGCCAATGACCAATTCATGTTTTGCGTGGAATCTCTAATGACATTGACATCGTGCAATCCACTGAAATCATCAATGATGACTTCAGTGATTTTACCTTTGATAATACCACAAGAATCTTTGAGAATGATTTTGGGGGCAGTTGAATCAATTCCTTGCACCATTCCAAAAGCCAGTGGATATGCATAAGCATCATCAGAACCTATGCCATAAAGTCCTGCTATGAATGCACCTTCCATCGTGGTTAATCGATGAAAACCCGGTGTCACAGGAATAGTGACATAGAACATCTGTGTACCATTGACTCTTTGATTCGGGAAATTGGAAATCGCATTTCTAATCAGGCGATTGTCAAGCATCACATGATCTACTGCATCTTCTGTGCAGACAAGTGAAATGAAATGTTGTGCAAATTGTTTGGGATTTGTCGCTGGATTCGCAATTACATGAAAATTTGCACTTTTGATTGACTTTTCAATAGAAGGGACAAGCATCATGCAGGGATCGAAATTTTGCAATCGTTCATTCGAGGAAAAGCTGCTTGTCATGTATTGAGCAATGCTGATTGGTTTGTCTGATTCAATATGTAGAGGATCTCGAATGAAGCTCAATGTTCGGAAATCCCCGGGATTGGACAAAGTGAATGTTTGATTGATATTCCATCCATTGATTGTCACTTTGGTATTTGGTTCAATACAATGAATCCGAAAAAAATCGCCTGTACCATCATTCGTGAATGGAACAGTTATGAATAAAGAACCCCATTGCTCTGTTGGATATAGCATTTCTATGAGATGATTCTTGCTATCGAATTCTGTAAGACCAAGCGGAATTGCTGTTCTGAGATGTCCGCTGAATACACCGATAGGTTTGTCTCCACGAACGATCGTTCCTGAAAGATCGCCCTGACCGGATGGTAATGTATCAGATTTCACCAAATAACATTGGCCTTTGTTCAATGTTATGATGGTGGATTCTCCGGGCTGAATTTGTCCGAGTGTTCTACTTCTAGGAGCAAACTCTATGACTGTATTATCCTCGGAAGCTATGATCATGAATTCGCTTGATCTTGGAATTTTTCCTTGAGGATCATCATCATGCATGTAAATGTCATTAGGCCATGAATGAATCACATATTCACGACCCCATTTCGAAACGGGAATAGCAGAATATCCATCAGTGGACAATGATTGACTACTTATGCCACTTACGGAAATTGGCTGATCAGATTCAATTTCAATGGACTTGGATTGTATTTTTTCTGATTCATACATTTCCAATTTGTCATATGGAAATGTAAGCTCTACAACTGTATCACCTGCCAATTGTAAATATTGAGATGGTCCTGTAATCGGACCTGCTATACGAACAGTGGTTGGCCTGATTGTTGAAATATGAACTGTTAATCGAATTCCACCGGGTAATACAATCAATTCATTCTGCATGAACCCAATCAGAAAGTAACGTCCTGCATAGCCGGAAATGCCATTATTTAGTGATTTTCCATTTTGAGCCTGAATGCTCATTACCCCATAAACAAACATGAGCAATAATGTGATTGCTATGTATTGAAGAAAAAGAAAGAGTGTAGATTTTTTCATTGGCTTTTGGATACATTTATTAACCCCGTCACAAATAATGAAAAAAACTTGAGTTGACCAATGGAAAATAATCAGATATTGTTGAATTGATTACAACAAAAGATATCGGGAGTCGTTGATAAGCCCGAACTTTTTTTTGAAGCTCCCTCTATTTTCACGCAGTGTACCTAAATCATGGATTTTAAAGATTATTATTCCGTTCTTGGTCTTACCAAATCCGCCAAACCTGAAGAGATAAAAAAAGCCTATCGTACTTTGGCCCAGAAATATCATCCAGACAAAAATCCCGGAGATGCAAAGGCTGAAGAAAAATTCAAAGAAATCAATGAAGCTAATCAAGTCCTGAGCGATCCGCAGAATAAAGAGAAGTATGATCGACTCGGTTCCAGCTGGAATACGCATTCACATCAAGGAAGTGCGGAAAGTCCATTTGATTGGCAAGCTTGGCAAAATCGAGGTTCCACCAGAAATGATTTCTC
>JBIKKD010000165.1:0-3935 GCA_044360565.1 Kapaibacterium sp. (SeqCode) | reverse complement strand
GCACCATCTTTTTTACAATTTGGACATATTCCTTCCACATATCTATCGGGAAGAAACATATTGGCTGATTCATCAAAGAATTGGGGTTCTTCTTTTTCCGTGAGGAGTCCTTTCTCGAGCCAATCCACAAAGAATTCTCGAGCGGTTTCATGATGAATGGGAAGTGAAGTACGCGAATAGACATCGAAGCTCATTCCGAATGTGGCAAATGCCTGCTCATTCATTGGATGATATTTATCTATGATGGCTTGGGGAGTTGTCTTTTCTTTTTCAGCGCTAATGGTAATCGCCACCCCATGTTCATCAGATCCACACACAAAAAGCACTTCCCTACCGCTTAAACGGAGGAATCGCGCATACATGTCAGCCGGCAAATATGCCCCGGCGAGACCTCCGAGATGAATATAACTATTGACATACGGCAATGCCGCAGTGATGAGTGTTCTTGCCATGTAGTACTCTGCTAATGAATCAGTGCAAATCTACTGATTTTTTAGGGAGGTTCGAATCTGCTTATCAACATCCAATTTTTGTAAACTCTACTCTACGATTTTCTTCGCGACCTTCGGGAGTATCATTTGTTGTTACGGGAAATTCTTCACCAAATCCTTGAGCGGATAAACGAACGGGATCAATTCCGTTCTCGATGAGATAGTCAACAACAGATTGAGCTCTTTTTCTGGACAATTCTTTATTATATTCATTAGATCCATTGCTATCCGTATGAGCATCCAAGCGAACACATAGATCAGAGTTCTTGGAAAGATATGATTTGAGTTTATTCAATTCATCAACACTTTCAGGTTTGATATCCCATTTATCATGATCGAAAAATACTCTGCGAAGTTTATAAGACTTTCCAATACCGCCTTTACCGCCATTATTGTTTTGAGCTGTATTCGTATTGTTCGGCTTCTGAACATTTTCTGAAATTGGATCTTCTACTTCTTCGAATGGATCACCCTCTTCAACTTCTTCAGATTCGGGTGTTTCTTCTCCACCATTATCTTCCCAAGCATCAGGATCTGATCCTGAATCATCATTAGTATCCTCTTTTTTTGTTGGATTTGTATCAGGCTTTGTTGACTTTTTACCCGATTCTTTACCTGGTTCTTCAGCAGTGGTTCCATCGTCTGTTCCACCGCCACCTGAAGTTCCGCCACCTGAATTTCCGCCACTTGAAGTTCCGCCACTTGAGGTTCCGCCACTTGAAGATGATCCTCCGGTATTTCCGCCGCCAACTGATGATCCACCACTTTCTCTGCGAATGATTGTATCAGTCACAATCACTGTTTTGGAACTACAGTCAGCACAATTTCCTGTGACTGAAGTAGTGATTTTCTTTTCAACTGATATAGTAGTTGTTTTATAGCAATCACCACATGTTAATCCATCGCACTCAAAGCGTGTACATGATGTCCCGGGACATTGTACTCTAATGCATCGATATGCTGGGTATACTGCTTCTTTACAACGGATACCTGAACATTCACGCTTCGAGCATTTTTCAATGACTTCACATTGTTCGGACTTACAATCATCTTTGACGCAACGATAATGTTCATTGGCATATATTGAATCGTGATTTACTCTTAGGAGTATATTACCACCATTGAATCTGCCGCCGGGAGTATTCAGTGTTGAGCCTTCGCTTAACACACCGATTGAGAATACATCAAATGCAACTTCGAGTCCGAATCTTGCTTCTCTAGCCACTGGATTAACAGAGAAAGAGGAAATGATTCTCTTTTTGTTGATTGCCGCGACAATACCAAATTCTGAAGAGTATTTTTCACCCCAAAAAATTGGATTTTCTGCACAATATTGCAATCTACCATGCATGGTCAGCCAGTCGAGAAGCGAATATGTTGCAGAAGCTTGATATACCATGTCTCTTGTATCAACAGAATACAGATTCGACATACCGGCTGAGAGATATAATTTATCATATGGATTATAAATCAAAGATCCACTATAGCGCACTGTTCTTCCGCCAAATTCTGAATATCTGAATGATGCTCCGGCCCAGACATTATATCCCGGAATCTTGGATCCAACACCACCATAAAAACTGAATGGTACATATGAAATGTCAGGGAGTCTTTCATGTCTCACGGAAGTATATCCCAAACCAACACCTTGGGAAGAGGCAAATGCTCCAATCAATCGTGTGTTTTGCCATGATCTGTCATAAGGAACAACAAGAACAACATCTGTTTTACCGGTCATGCCAAGTACGGCAGGATTCCAACCGACAGAAGTTGCATCATTCATCAAGGTAAGAGGTCGATTAGTAAATCTATCAGCAATGAATTGTCCACGCAAATCAAAGCTTTGCCCCAAACAAAGAATTAAGAGAAAAAAGTAAGCTAGTTTTTTCATGAATATAACCCGTATTAATAACTTTTGAAGATAGCTAAAGCAAACTACTTGCCAAAATTGAGAAAAAGTGGAAAGTTTATGTTTTTACATTGAATTTCAATGTGGTGACAATAGTTCTCGATATGGTTTATTGGATAAAATCATGGCAGATTTCACTATTAATTGGTCATAAGTAAACAATAAAGATGTCATTTCCTTTGATGTTCTGTACCTGGATTGAATGAGTATTGTCAATTTTCGTAAAATCTCAGGACGAAATACAGACAATCCCTTCAAGAAGTCCTTTTTTGCACCTTTCAACACCTTTCTCACCGCATTTGAAAAACCAATTGAATATCCATTTTTATGGGCAATACTATCAGAATTCTCCAAAAGTGCATATGGCTCAGGAATACTTACATCATCTTGTTTGAGAAGCCATGCCTGTAATTTCTTAAACTCTTTATCGCTGGCTTTCCAGTCTTTGGACAGTGTGTCGATATTTGCACAGTAATCATTCACAAATCGAAAAAGCAATTGTTCTTCTTCAAGTACATTGAGCATTTGTGCATTGGAATATTCGCTTAGCATTGTGTCTGGATCGATTCCATGTCTTGAAGTCACGGGACGACCATTCGCAGTTTTGAATTCCACTTCTTTGCCTTCAATCTTGACATCTTCATTATATGTAGGCGATTTCTGAATGCATCTTCCCGAGGGCGTATAATATCTCGCGGTTGTCAATTTCAATGATTTGTTTGATGGTAGAGACATCACTGTTTGCACCAAGCCTTTTCCGAAAGAACGCGATCCAAGTATGACACCGCGATCCAAATCCTGAATGGCTCCGGCAACAACTTCACTAGCACTTGCACTTTCTCCATCGATCAATACCGCAAGCGGAATATTGGGTTCTTGCGGTTGAAACTGCGAAAGATAGGTTCGCTCTTGCTCGGCATCTCTACCTCTTGTTACTACAATTGTGGATTTCATCGGTACGAATAAATCGCATACATCAACTGCAGACTCCAGCAATCCGCCTGGATTCCCACGCAAATCAAGCATGAGACCAGCAAACTTTGGATACTCCCTTCTGAATTTCGCTAATACTCTTTTCATTTCATCTTTCGTGCTGGCGGAAAAGCGATCAATTTTGATATAACCGATACTGTCATTCACCATCCCGGATAAACCAAGTGATTTCACGCGAATGATTTCTCTAGTAAGCACTGCATGAATGGTATCGGATTTTCCGGATCGAAGTATCTTCATGGCAACCTTACCACCTACGGTGCCCCGACTATATGATCTAATGAGATTGGTTGTGTCAGTGAGAACAAAGGTGGTATCCACATAACAGATTCTATCGCCCGGTTTCAAACCATTCTTTTCCGCAGAATATCCCGGATAAATGTCGATGACAGTTTGCATGTCATCAATGATTCCAATGATCATGCCAAATCCCGTATAGGAATTTGTCGATAGCAATTCCATATCATCTTCCCCGCTATCATCCAATATCTCTGAGTATGGATCAAGCGATGAAAGCATTGCTTTGGTACCATCATTCACGA
>JBIKKD010000288.1:0-3937 GCA_044360565.1 Kapaibacterium sp. (SeqCode) | reverse complement strand
AATCACCCTATGTGGTGAGACCATTTCGTAGAAGAATCAGCAGACAAGTCATGGTGGGCTCTGTACCTGTTGGCGGAAATGCGCCTATCAGCGTGCAAACCATGACTAAAACCAAGACTGCGGATGTCAATGCAACCGTTGAGCAAATTCAGCGCTGTCAGGAAGCAGGCGTGGATATCGTTCGCGTGACAGTGAATGACAAAGAAGCCGCCGAAGCAATTGCTGAAATCGTCAAGCGCACAACGATTCCAATTGTCGCTGATATTCATTTCAATCACATTTTTGCATTGAAAGCGATTGAAGCGGGCGTGGCAAAAGTGCGTATTAATCCGGGTAATATCGGGTCTAGAGATCGTATCAAGGAAGTGCTCACAAAAGCAAAAGAACGCGGTACTCCCATCAGAGTTGGCGTGAATTCCGGTTCACTCGAAGAAGATATTCTCGAGAAACACGGTTATCCAACTCCCGAAGCACTTTTTGAAAGCGCAATGCGCCATGCGGAAATCGCTGCTGAATTCGGTGTGGATGATGTGATTCTGTCCGTGAAATCAACCGATGTTCGCCTCATGATTGAAGCCTATCGCATGCTTGCCGAAAAAACAGATTTTCCATTGCATTTGGGTGTGACAGAAGCAGGTACATCACGCGTTGGAACAATCAAATCTTCGGTTGGAATTGGTACATTGCTCGCGGAAGGAATCGGTGATACGATTCGTGTTTCTCTCACTGATGAACCTGAACGCGAAGTAGAAGTTGGTAAAGAAATTTTGCGCTCACTTGGTTTGACACAAAGATCTGTTGAGATTATTTCTTGTCCGACTTGCGGAAGACTTGAAGTTGATTTATTCAAGATCACCGCTGAAATCGAAGAGCGACTCAAAGGCGTGAAAAAGCCAGTAAAAATTGCACTCTTGGGTTGCGTTGTGAATGGTCCCGGAGAAGCAAGCGAAGCGGATATAGGAATCGCCGCAGGCAAAGGCGTTGGAATTCTCTATCGCAAAGGCGAAGTCGTTCGACGCGTCAAAGAAGAAGAAATCATCGATGCCGTTGTGCAAGAAGTGATGGACTTCATTCCTGAAGAAAACTAATAAAAATAATACTTGGTCAGTACTTAAAAATGGCCTAAGTTGCAAATGAGTTGAGTGGCTATCTCTCCCCTGAGAGCCACGCGCGATGCTCACACCTGGAATTCCACATTCCGGGTTTTTTTTTGCCCAAAAGTGTAGAATTACTTGAGAGAACCTATAATCACTGGCTTCTCTGAGGCACATGCTTGCATCATTTCATCAACATGTTCAGGTGCAACCGCGATAATCATTCCGATGCCGAGATTAAATGCTTTACGCATTTCTTCATCAATGATAGAACCGGCTTGTTGAATGATCGAGAAAATTGGTGGAATGGTCCAACTTGACCAATCAATATGCAATTCCAAACCTTCAGGGACAATGCGCTTTGTATTCCCCACAATTCCACCACCGGTGATATGTGACAAAGCCTTGATATTACCTTTGTTAATCAAAGGGAGCAAAAGATTTGCATAAGAGCGATGCACCGCAAGCAATGCCTCACCCAATGTTCCGCCGAGTTCATCAATATGTTGATTCACATCATATTTCGGGAAGAGAGCGGCTCTTGCAAGAGAATATCCATTTGTGTGGAGTCCGGTGGAAGCCAAACCAATCAGCACATCACCTTTGGCAAGTGTTTTATGAGGGAGAATTTTTGGCTTATCAACCACACCCACAATCGTACCTGCCATATCATATTCACCTTCGGCATACATCGATGGCATTTCGGCGGTTTCGCCACCAATCAAAGCACAACCATTTTGCTCGCAAGCAAGGGCCAAGCCTTTGATTACTTCCGTTGCAACTTCCGGCTTCAATACACCCGTTGCGAAATAATCCAAAAAGAAGAGAGGTTTTGCACCACAGGCAAGAATATCATTCACACAATGATTCACGAGATCTTGTCCAACAGTCCTATGAATACCTGTCATGAAGGCAATCTTCAATTTCGTTCCAACGCCATCTGTACTGGCCACGAGAACAGGATGCTCAAGCTCAGGGAATCGCCCATCATAGAGTCCGCCAAACAAACCAATATCTGTCATGACAGCCGGTGAGAATGTGCGACGAATATATGGCTTGATGGCATCAACTGTTTTGTCTCCGGCATCAATACTTACGCCGGCAGATGAATAGGTTAACATGGCAATTGGAATGAAAGGTAAAAAAAAAGGCAGGCACACGCTTTGAGTGATACCTGCCATAGAGATCTACTGAATTGGTATCAGCTTGTTTTTTGACGAATCTTGCGCTCGCTCATGCCACGAAGATAATACAACTTCGATCTACGAACAGTACCACGCTTCACAACATCAATATTTGAAATGATGGGTGAATAGAGTGGGAAGATACGCTCAACACCGATGCCATTGGAAATTTTACGAACGCGGAAGGTAGCATTGATGCCAGAACCGCGACGAGCAATGACAATCCCTTGGAAATTCTGCACACGCTCTTTTTCACCTTCAATAACACGCACAGCGATATTGATTGTATCGCCGGGACGAAAATCAGGCATGATGAAATTACCGGACTCATTCTTTTGATTCCGTACTTCATGCGCAGCCTGCACATATTTTTGCTCTACGAGCTGAACCTTCAATGACATTGTATTCTCCTTAAGGCAGATTTTCATTTAGAAACAGATTACAAATTTAAGTAAAAGTCCAATGTCCACAAACAAGAAATTCTCCCCATTTCCTTGAAATATGTGAAATTGAGCGCTTTTCTGGGGAAAAAATCGCATAAAATATATTCCACAGATAGAAATTCTGTGGTAATTTTGCGTGATAGAACTATTCATCCGGAGCATAGCTTCCGGTTTCGCCACCATTTTCAGACTTTTCAGGAGCTTCCCATGATTATCGGCGTTCCACGCGAAATCAAGCCGAATGAGAATCGAGTCGCACTCACTCCCGGCGGTGCAGAATTATTGATTGCAAATAAACATACAGTGATCATTGAAAAAGATGCCGGTGTCGGCAGTGGTTTTTCCGATGAAATGTATATCAGAGTAGGTGCAAAGATCATCCCAACAGCAGCAGAAGTCTATGGACAAGCTGATATGATCATGAAGGTCAAAGAACCGATTGCACCTGAATATGGTCTCATCAAAGAAAATCAAGTACTCTTCACATATTTCCACTTTGCTGCTTCTCGTGAACTCACAGAAGCAATGGTGAAAGCAAAAGCGATTTGTATTGCTTATGAAACCGTCATGAAGCCGGACAATTCCCTTCCTCTATTGATTCCAATGAGTGAAGTTGCCGGTAGAATGGCTCCACAAGAAGGCGCGAAATATCTTGAGCGCACAATGGGCGGTCGCGGTGTATTGCTTGGTGGCGTACCCGGCACAGAACCCGCAAATGTACTTGTGCTAGGCGGTGGTATCGTCGGTACCAATGCAGCAAAAATTGCAGCAGGCTTTGGCGCGAAAGTGACAATCATGGACAATAATCTTTACCGTTTGCGCTATCTGGATGATGTGATGGCAAAGAATGTGAACACAGTCATGTCCACTCCTGACAATATCCGTCGTCATGCTCAGCAAGCTGATCTTGTTATTGGTGCTGTGTTGATTGCTGGTGCAAAGGCACCACATTTGATCACAAAAGACATGCTTTCAACGATGAAGCATGGCGCGGTTGTGGTCGATGTGTCCGTGGATCAAGGTGGATGTATTGAAACTTGCAAGCCAACAACACATGAAAATCCAACATATGTTGTAGATGGAATCCTCCACTATTGCGTTGCGAATATGCCCGGCGCAGTGCCTTATACATCAACCGTAGCACTCACAAATGCCACACTTCCTTATGCAATTCAACTTGCAAATAAAGGATGGGAAAAGGCATGCTCAGACAATC
>JBIKKD010000164.1:0-3948 GCA_044360565.1 Kapaibacterium sp. (SeqCode) | reverse complement strand
CTTTAGCCCATTGCAATTGTTCTTCTTGAACATGATATGTTGCATTGGGAAAGACAGGTATGATTTCACCTGTTGCGACTCTTTTCGTTGCACCTCCCACATGATCGAAGTGAAGATGCGTCAGAATAACATCCGTTATATCTTCCGATGCAATGTCATACATCTGTAAAGAATGCTCAACAGATGCTCTGGAATAATCCACTCGATATATGGATTCCAATTTTTCAGACATCTTATGACCGCATCCGGTATCAATTAGAATGTTCTTCCCATTTCCTCGAATGAGCAAACTTCTGGATGTCATGTCAATCCGATTGAGTTCATCTCCCGGATGATATGCTTTTGTCCATAAAGTCTTTGGAACCACGCCGAACATTGCTCCACCATCTAGGGCAAAATCACCGGTATCAAAAATATCTATTGTATATGGGCCTATATTCATGTTTTGTCCGTCACTTTTTCCATTTGATAGAACAACCGATTGCTTTTGTGGTTTCGGGTGCGGGAGATTTTTGTGCAATCAAGGATTCAATTGCATTTGACAAATATGTTTCCTTCACTGAGCTTGCATCACTGTGATTATCATCGATTGCACCGATATATGCAATCTTGAATGTATTGTCGGAATGTTTTTTCAGAAGATAGACATGCGGAGTGCGAGTTGCTCCATATTGCTTTGCAATAGATTGCGTTTCATCAATCACATAGCGGAATGGAAAACCCTTCTCTTTGGCTCGCTCAATCATTTTGTCGAAAGAGTCTTCAGGAACAGAAACGGGATCATTCGGATTAATTGCCAAAACGGGAAAACCTTTGCCGGCATATTTTTTATGTAAATCAATGATACGATCTTCATATGCCTTTGAGAATGGACAATGATTGCATGTGAAAATGACTACAAGTCCATTGTCACCGGAATAATTTGCCAATGAGATCATTGAACCATCAATGTTCTTGAGAGAAAATTCCTTTGCATCATCACCGATTTTTAAACCTTCGGCAGAAAATGCATTCACTGCACCAAAAAAAAGCAGGGCTAAAATAAATGATTTCATGTGTTCACTCCATCATGGATTGTATAGTGGTAAATAATTCTTTTTTTTCTAATTGTCTCTCAAGAAACACTCTTTTCTTGATCCGATTTCGCAGAATGATTGTGGCAGGTAGCGAACCTGTCCATTCCGGTTCAATTTTATCTATCCATTCATTTGGATTTTGCTCGTCAAGCAACAGAATCTCTGATTTCAAATCTTTCTTTTTCACAAAAGGAAGAAGTACTCTATCAAGTTCCGCGGGAGAATCTAAACTTACAAGAATAATGCGCACATTTTTTTTTGAAAAAGCTGAAGTGGCCTCTTCAAAGTAAGGTAATTCTTCGATGCAGGGTTTGCACCATGTAGCCCAGAAATTGATCACATACACAGAATCAGCATCATTGTTTAGAAGAGAAGTCAATGCATCCAATTTCACTGTCTTGACTTGAGAAAAAGCCGTTACTGAAGAAAACAAAAACAGTATAAAAATGCTTCTCATCGCATGATTCCCTGTATTTTCTGCAATCGATCGAAATATTGGCGAATCATGATTTCATAATCTTTTGTATATCCTTTTCCAAGAGATCTGAGTACATCCTGCATGGCTCTTTGTCGACTTTCAGGAGTCGAAAGATCAAGTGGTGGCGGACTTTTTCCAACAATATCTTGTCCGCTCCTTGCTTCTCTTTTCATTTCATAATCTCTTTCATTGATGGATCGCGTTGCATCAAGCAGTCGAGAAAGTATTTTATCTTGTCTTCGCTTTGTTTCGGGTGTAATCATTCCATTCTGCATCGCACTCACAACTTCCTGCATTTCATCAGCAATTTGCTGTAAGTCTCCCAGTGCCTTCTTTTTCCCTGTTGGATCTTGTTGCTGTTTTGCCAATTCTTGCATTGCCTGCTGAGCTTTGCCTTGCTGAGCTGCAAGTCTGGCCAATTGTTGCTGTTGTTGTGGAGACAAACTTCCGTCCGATCCCGGCTGAGGCATACCTTGATTGATTTGTTGTTGCATGCCTGCCATATTCTGTAATTGTTGCATGAATCCACCGCTTCCGGATTTCGGCTCGCCATTTCCACCCGGATTATCACAAGATCCATCTCCTTCACCTTGAAGTTTATTCAAGGCATCTTGCATCTTTATGGATGCCTTATTGAGTGAATTCATTGCTTGAGATTGAGATTGAGATGCCAATTGAGGATTTCTCTGCGACAATTGCTCTGATGCTTTTTGCATGCCTTGCATTGCATTGGACATTTCCTTCACCATTTCCGGCGTGACAGATTGTGACTTTTGTGCCAACTGCATGAGTTCAGCAGCCATTTTCGACATCTGTTCTTGCAATTTCGATTGCTCTTGCGCGGATTGAGGCATTTGTGTGGAATTGAAATCCAATGTTTGATTACGAGATTTTTGTGCTTCTTGTTGCTTGGAAAGTGACAATGTTTCTTGAACTGATTTCTGCAATTGTTTGATTGCTTCTTTATTCATGTTCTTTTTCATCTCTTGCTTCATCTGCTTCATTTGCTTTGCAAACTTTTTCATGGATTGCGAAGCCTTTTTCTGTTTTTGTGCAGAGGAATTCATCTGACCTTGCTGCATGTCATTTTGAGCTTCTTGCATGTCTTTGGATGTTTCTTGCTCGGATAATTCCTGCTTTGCTTTTTCAAGCTCATCCATCGGCATATTTTGTTTGAGCTCTTTCATCAGATCTTCTAATTCTTTGAGTTCGGAAGCCATGTCTTTCATGTCTTTTTGCAAAGATTCCTGATTCTTGCTCAACTCATCTCTTTCTTTTGCATCCTTCGAATTTGTGTTCTCGGTTCTTTGAGTGAGCTCATCTTGCTTTTGGGCCAATTCCTCCGCACGACGAATCAATGCATCCGTTTTTTGCTCTGCTTGCATTCTTTTGAGGAGATTCATGGTTCTTTCAATTCCCTTTTTGAATTCTTCCTCATTGAATTTCATATTTTTCATGGCTTGTCGCATTTGCTCGGGATCCACTTGCTGCATGGCCTTTTGCATTGCATCCATTGCTTTGCGAAGTTCAGGTGAATTGATCTCCTTCATCAATTGTTGCAGTTTTTGATATTCTTGCATGGTCTCGGGTGACAATGCATTTTTTTCTTGAAGATCATTGGTCATTTCTTGCAATTGATCTCCTATTTCAGACAATTGCTTTTGGAGATCTGCTTGCTTCTTGAGAATATTCTCGATATTCTTCACATCTTTCCATTCCATGGATTGATCTTGCTTGAGCAATTCTCTCTGCAATTCCTCCAATTCCTTTCCAATCTTTTCTGCTTCTTTCGCAGTCTTTTCAAGCGTTTCCAATGCTTTGTCTTGAACGGAATCTGCCTGAGACAACACTTCATCGAGTGATGGAAGCCTTACCGAAATAACACCGGTGCGAGCTTTGCCCGGTCCTGTAACGGAATTATTATCAGCAATCTCAATGTAGAATTCATATTTGTCGCTTGGAGCTATTCCAATGAGATTCAAATCCCAAGTATAGCCGATATCGGCACTGAGTCCTGCTCCGGATGGAATCGGTATCGACAATGAAGCGTATTTTTCCATTGGTGGAGCATATTTGGAATCAATCAATCGATAGTACAATTTGAGCGAAGAAAACCCATAATCATCGCTTACATGAACTGCGATTGGGAGTCTTGCTGATTCTGTCAATACACCATCTGCTTGCGGTTCAATGAGTGAGATGGTTGGACTATTGTCGGAAATTGCGGTCACTGAATAATGAATTGGGTCAGCATTTGAACGACCATATTTATCAATGATGCTGATGCAATATTCACCATCACGATTAATGGTGAATGAACCACTTGCCTTCATTGCATTTACATTCATAGCTATCTTGGTCGTATCATATGACTTTATATCAGAAGCTTTCTCT
>JBIKKD010000021.1:0-12253 GCA_044360565.1 Kapaibacterium sp. (SeqCode) | reverse complement strand
GCGCATAGCCCTTCCCTTTTTGCGTGATGACATGCAGAAGTGTTGGACCTTTCGCATCCTTGAGATTTTGGAGCATGGTCACGAGATTATTGATATTATGTCCATTAATCGGACCAAAATAATTGAATCCAAGCGCCTCGAACAGCATGCCTGGTGTGAGCAGGGCTTTGAGTCCATTATCAACTTGATGTGCAACTTTTCGAATGCGATCGCCGGCCGTGTCAATTTTTCCGGCAATGTCCCAAATATGCGAGCGTAATTTTGTACCCGTTGGAGAGGAGAATATCTGAGAAAAATAATTGCTGAGAGCCCAAACATTCGGAGCTATCGACATATTATTATCATTTAAAATCACAAGCAAATCACGATTCTGGACACCACAATTATTCATGGCTTCATAGACCATTCCACCTGTCATGGCTCCATCACCAATCACGGCAACAACACGATAATCATCATTCGTAAGATCGCGAGCAGTCGCTAAGCCGAGTGCAGCTGAAATACTCGTACTTGCATGTCCTGCGCCGAATACGTCATATTCGGATTCTTCTCTTTTGAGAAATCCTGAAAGACCATCTTTTTGGCGAATTGTATGCAATTCTTCTTTTCTACCAGTTAGAATCTTATGCGGATATCCTTGATGTCCGGTATCAATCACGATTTTATCATGTGGTGTATTGAACACATAATGCAATGCAACCGTCAATTCCACCACACCAAGTCCTGCCCCGAAATGTCCGCCTACTTTCGTGATGGTATCCACCATATATTCCCTCACTTCATTACTCACATCACGCAAAGCGGATTCAGGCAATGCTCTCAAATCAGAGGGTATATTGATGTCGGACAAATAGCGATATTCATTAGGAGCGGACATAAGTATTCAAAAGGTGCAGAAAAACCGGAAATTCCGGCAAAAAATATTCAAGTAGTTCTTAACGAATTACAATTAGGGACGGTTCCATTAATGCAATTTCATGCCGAGCCAATCAGCTCTATCATAATTAGGAACCGGAATCTGAAGTGCAGTCAATACATCATTAACATATTCAGTAGATCTTGCTCCAATCAATACTGCATTAATGCCTTTCACACTTCGCGTGGCATTGAATGCTGTTTGGGAAAGGGGCATGCCCAAAAAAGTAAGGGGAAATGCTTTTTCAATAACAGATCTGATATATTCATTTCTTTTGAAATCTGAATTATCAAAAGTAGCATAATATGAACTAATCATATTCACAATTTTTCCTGTCAATCCTGCAACTTGTAAAACCCATTCCTTTACTTTCTCATCACCGATGGCATTAATTCCATTAAGTGCAACGGCCATTTTACCAAGAATAATATCTCGCTCTTTGTTCCAGTCCTGGAGAGACTTAAATGTATGCCATGTAACTTGCAAAACATTCACAGAAGTAATATAAGCGATAAGTAGATTTCTTACTTCTTGGTCTTCAATTCGAAGTGCGTCAATCTTCTGGGTAAATGAATATGAAGCATGAGAGACTCTTTCTATTTCATGTTTCAATTCTTCGAGATTTGGTAATTGAACCGTATGAACATCTGAAAGTCTGATCAATTGTCCATTACGAATTCCATTCAAAGGCCTATTGACAAGAGCCACCAAATTATTTTCTTCCGCAAATTCAATGAGAGTAAGGCCTTCATCCTCTTGATTTAACTCCGTAGCAGCTTCAGGTTCCACCAAATTGAAAGGAAATTGCAATACCATAAAGTGATGATCTTTTTTGATTGATTTTGCAATCTCAAGACATCTCTGCGCAGAACAGAATTCAGGATGATCGAAAGCAAAAGGAAAAGTATTCGATGAAATTCCATAATATTGAATCAGTCCTTGATCGACCATGTCTTCCATGCATTCAAAGGCAAGCTTGATTCGAGAATAAAAGGATTCTCTTTTCTCATCAATCGGCATTTCTTTTGACAAGCTTGGGTCTTTGAAGAAATATTCAGGATTGTGCAAAAGCAGTCCATCAGCATATTTCACCTGCATTCTCTTCAAACTTTGCGTCAATTGATCTTTCAAGAATTTCGGGTGAATACAATGTGATATTTCATCACCGATATGAACCATATCTGGATATCCCTTCCCTTCTGCTTCTCTCTTGCGAACTTCTTCAAGCAAGGGCCCTTGTACATAACCAATTTTTGTGATTATGACGAGATCTGATCTTTTTATATCATGTTCAATGGTTTTCAATACCTCGCCAATGAGTGATTCACTTGCACCTAATGCATAATTTGTTGATGTATCTATAAGATTGATACCACTTGTGACTGCCTTCATCAATGCCAAAGCATGTGAATCATTTCCAAGTGTAATACGGTATGTTCCGAATCCTGCTTCCGAAACAGTTTGTCCGGAAGGCCATTTCGTATAAGGTAATTCAGGAAATGCCGAAGCATATTCTATTGTTGTATCTTTCATATAGTGCTTATTGCTAAGAGGAATCTCGATATCACTTATAAGCGATATTGAATGAGAACTGATGAGGTAAGCGCGCCGATGATGGATTCCACGGATTCAGTCAATGCAGATGGAGTAAATAATTCCCCGCGCTCATTATTTCTTCCGAGAAGATTGAAAGCAGTATATCCGACTGAGATATTCACCGAATAACGATCTTCAACAATGCCTTCAATGCCTAGTTTCACACCTGCACCAAGTCTTGATGCTCCGGCTTTACCGAAATAACGGGTTGTATCAGGAAAGTCAGGTTTTTCATAATTTAGTTTGACTTCCAATTCTGTTGGTGCGAGCATGGACATTCTCACATCAAAACCTGCATAAGCTTTCGCATTGGCAAGCGGAAGATCTGCAAATGCATATTCAAACCCGGCAAAAATTGTGGGTATCTGAATTGTGTGCGTGGCCTGAATTGTATAGAAGCGATCCGGTACTCTTTGCACACCGCTCATTACAAAATAGTCCAAGCCGAATGGAATGCGAAGATCATTGTTTTTATCAATGCCGACTGTACCTTTCAGCGTAATACCCGACTGCCAATTCGGAAAACCGCCGCCTATGGCTCCTTCGCTTTCCTGTGGAAATATCTTCTGATTCGCAGGATTAGATCCATTGATTAGGAATGTTGACACACCGAATGCCACGGTTGTGGTGCCATCAAATACACTTTGTGCCTTTAGCGGCAAAAGTGAACTGATGACAAGGACCAATCCTATAATGTATTTCATGAAATTATCCTTTGTGAATCAATCAAGAGTTTCGCGAACGCTATATGTTGTTTTTTCCAATGAATTCTTTACGACCAATTCACCAATCAATCCTGTGGAAATGAGTTGCACGCCAACGATGATCATAGCGATTCCGAAGAGTGCGAGGGGTCTTTGACTCAGGAATGTCAATCCCATCGCCCATTCAACTGTGAGATAGATATTCGTTATCAAACCGGCCAATACCATGATTGATCCAATCGTACCGAATAAATGCAAGGGTCTTTTAACATATCGTGTGGTGAACATCACCGTCAGCAAATCCAAAAATCCTTTGAAAAATCTGCTAAAACCAAACTTGGAATAACCAAATTTTCTGGGATGATGAAGCACCGGCATTTCGGTCACACGGAAGCCTTCCCAATGCGCCAAGGCAGGCAAATAGCGGTGCATTTCTCCATAGACTTGCAGTGTTTTGACCACTTCTCTACGATATGCTTTGAGTCCGCAATTGAAATCATGCAATGATATGCCACTCATGCGGGAAGTGACAAAATTGAAAAATCTTGATGGGATTGTTTTATGCCATGGATCATGTCTTTTCTTCTTCCATCCGGAAACAAGATCATATCCTTCCTCTATCAATGCAAGCATACCTGGCAATTCTTTAGGATCATCCTGCAAGTCAGCATCCATAGTGAATACATATTTGCCTTTGGCGGCGGCAAAGCCTACAGCCAATGCCGCGGATTTTCCACAATTTCTACGAAATCGAATGGCTTTGTACCGCGGATTTTTTTCATGAATCTTGCGAATCACAGAGAATGAGTCATCAGTTGATCCATCATCAATGAAGAGGATTTCGTATTGACCATTACTCATTCCGGGAACGACTTCTTCCAATGCTTCATACAATGGATAGAGGGATTCCTCCTCATTCAGTAGCGGAATCACAATACTCATGAATGGTTTGGAGCCATGAGGTCTTCTATGCTGTGGTCTTTCGGACTGATTTGGCTTATCAATGGAATCAATCTCTCTGTCGATATTCTCGAGAGTCGGAGACGAATGCTTCACTGATCCTGCATCGGGTTTATTCCGATGTTTATGTCTTCTACGATGTTGTTGATGTTCCACGGAAGATCAATGCGATTGGAAGAAAATCATGTTTACTAATCCAATACAAGTTTGGAATGCTGTCAAATTACCTTTTCTAGGGCTTAGAATCAACAAGTAATACGGTGTTAATTCAAGCCTTCTTCAAGCGCGATAATGAGTTGCGCAAAATTCTCATCGGACAATGTATAGGTTGAACTGCAATATTGACATACCAATTCTCTTTGATCTTCAGCTTTCATTGACAAAATCTCTTGTTTTCCAAGCGTGAGTAATTTGCTCATGAAGCGCTCAAGAGAGCATCTACAGAAGAAGTCAACGGGTGTATTATTGACAATTTCAATCTCAAATGGCATGGCTTGTCTTAGGATTTCTTCGGGTGAATAACCGCTATCAAGCAATTCCTCCACGGGTGGCATTTCTTCAAGCGATCTCTGCACTTCCACTATTGATGCAAGGTCTGCGCCTGGCATGGCCTGTACGATGATTCCACCTGAATGCTCGATTTCTCCTTCATCATTGATCGTCACACCCAAATTCACAGCCGTGACGATTTGCTCTGATTGCTCAAAGTAATAGGATAAATCGGAAGCAATGTCTCCATGTAGGAGTTCAACAATTCCGGTAACGGGTTCTTGTTTTTCATAGAGTATTTTGGATACTTTCAGAAACCCTTTGCTCAAAGCATCCGAAATGGATTCAGGCATCGGACGAGATTCGTCTGTCACAACAAATCCTCTCACTTCACCCACTTGCATGGCTTCGGTAAAGACGAGTTTTACCCTCCCGGTTCCCTCGGCTTGAACAATCACTCTTTCTTCGCCTTTCAAAAATGAGGATAAAAGTGTCGATGAAGTGAGTGTTTTTGCCAATAGATATGATAATAATGGGTCAAGACCATGCTTGATCCTGGCTGTCTCGGTGGCATTTGTGGTTTTTGCAACTGCCACTCTAAACATGCCATTGCCTGACATTGCTCTAACTACTCGATCTCTGTGTTGATATGATTTTTTTAACTCATTCATGAATTGTTAATGCTAACTGTGGAGAAAATTGGCATAATTCCTGTAATGATATGTTCATGCAATATGCTTCACATATAACACGACATATAATCGGAATCCTCTTGGGATTTTGTCTGATGCTCTTTGTTTCAGGGTGTAGTTCATTATTGAAAACACCCACAAATGGCTTTGTCAAGAATGGCATGCCTCTTTATTCCATACCTGAATATCTTGAGCCGGAGCGCAAAATTGTATTGGAAGAGGCATTGAGATTCATCGGAACTCCATATTGCCTTGGCGGAAAAACACCATTTTGTTCGGATTGTTCCGGTTTTGTTCTTCAGGTGTATCGCAAAATCGGCATCAAAGCTCCAAGAACGGCGCATGATCAATATCTATCATACGCTTCCGAAGATGTGATTCCTGAACCGGGAGATTTGATCTTCTTCCGATATGCCGAACAAGGAAAAATCGCACATGTCGGTATATATGCCGGCGAAGATTATATCATCCATGCCTCTGAAAAGAAAGGCGTTATTCTCACAACCCTTGATTATATGCGTAAACACATAGTGGGTTATGGCAGAATGCCCATTCAGGAATTCTCTTCAAAATAACCAATGGAACAGAAGCTCACAGCCGATGAAGTATCCGGTTGATCCCACCATTGATATGCCAGCAATTCAGCATTTTTGGATTCTATGCTCTTCATGAGCAAATAATTCGGCGCACAACCGCAAATACGAGAATAATCTTGTGTATCGGCTATCTTTTTGAAGAATCCTTCCGCATCATGAGCGCACATCAATGCAATCACATCCGAATCATGCATGGTGATATCCGTAACCAATGAATGAGCTGCCTCGGCATCACCGAATTTTCTTCCGATATGAGAGAGATCACCGCTTGAAACGAATAATACTCTTTGATTGGTTTCCTTCACATAATCATGAATGATGGAAAGGAATTCATCGATTCCTGCATCATTGATTTTGTCGAGTGAAGAGAATCTATCATGCATTGAATTCACCAATACGGGAAGCAATGTGAATTGCCCAGCGCCATATGCATATTGCAAAAGGAGCAGGACCATTTCAATTGAATGATCATAACGATGCTGTTCATCATTGCGAGTCAATACATGCTTCGATGATTCATGCAATACACTGACCAATTCAGTATTGGTTTTTGTTCTGCCCAAAGGCGTGGAATAATCTTTCTCCGTCATGATAAAACGACCTTCCCCGCCATAATGCGAAGTACCGAACATGATCACTATATCCGGTTTCGGACTCGCCTCAAGCGCGCGAATAGCAGAAGAATATGCATGCGTTCCTTCAGATAATTCAACATGTGGAATGATGATTCCTGTGAGTGAAGCATTTTCTCGTTTTTCGGTCATTTCCTTGATTTCATCCAACATGGAAATAGCCGAGTCTTTTGTTTCAGGATAAACTGTGCCAAGACAGAATGGTTCACGAACTTCAGCAATTCGGAATGCCGTGTCCACATCTTCTTTTCTTCTGTAATACTCGTCATCCAGCAAAAAACACCGTTCGCTTAATTGTAAAACGACATCCAAAATATCATGCGGATTTATCTCCCCGTTATAGGTGGAATTGGAAATTTCAACACATGTCTGTTGATCTTCTCTACCCAATTTGTCGATCAATTGCAGACCGGATAATCCCAATATCACCGGCGCAGGCGAATATCTCAATGGATCATAGATCAAGAGGTATTCCTCTTTCATATGCACATGTTTCATCATGGCAATATCTGATCTGAGCCTTGGCAATACGGTTGTTATGGTATAGTTCATTTCATCCCCTCAATTAGTTTATAGATTGAGTTTTCTTATACAATTTGGCTTCTTCAAGCCACTGTTGTTTATTGTCGAGTAATAATTGTTTCGCCGCTTGATAATCATTAGGAATAATCCCTTCCAAAATGGACTCTTCAATCATATGCTTGATATACCCAATCGCCGGCGATGGTTGCAATGAGCATAATTCCATGATTTCTTCACCTCTGACGGGAGATTGGAATGCACGCAATTGATCGCGGTCACGAACATCAAGTATTTTTTGATAAACCTTTTCATAATTCCTGAGATAACGCTCCGCCTTTTTGGAATTTTTTGTCGTAATATCTGCTTTGCACAGAAGAAATAAATCATCCAATGAATCTCCTGCATGCACAGCAAGCCTGCGTATGGCTGAGTCTGTCACGCCATCATCCACGAGCACCATTGGTCTTTGATGAAGTCTCACCAATGTTTCAACATATGACACATACTCAAGTGGTAATTTCATTCTTCTGAAAATTCCCGCCTGCCATCTGGCACCCAATTCTTCATGACCATGAAATGACCAACCGATGCCCTGAATGAACTTCTTTGTTTTCGGCTTGGCGATATCATGCATCAATGTCGCAAAACGAAGCCATACATTGTCTGTCATCTCACAGAGATTGTCAAGAACTTGCAATGTATGCAAAAAGACATCTTTATGGGCATATCCATGCTCACCAACTTGCATGAGTTCTATCCCGGAAAGTCTTTCGAGTTCAGGAAAAACATATGCCAATAAACCTGTTTCATGTAATATCTTCAAACCAATGCTTGGCTTTCTGGCTTTCAGTAAACTAATGAATTCATCACTGATACGCTCTTGCGAGATAATGGAAATTCTCTCAGCCATTGATGACATGGCTTTTTTTGTTTCCGGTTCAATGTCGCATTCAAGTCTAGCTGAAAATCTGGCCGCACGCATCATGCGAAGCGGGTCATCGCTGAATGTGATCATTGGGTCCAGTGGTGTGCGAAGTATTCTATTCGCAAGATCTGTTTGACCATCATGCAAATCAATGACTTCGCCGAAAGATTCTTTTTTCAAAGAAAGAGCCATGCAATTAACCGTGAAATCACGACGATTGATATCATCTTCGAAGGATCCTTCCGTGACAATCGGCTTTCTTGAATGCTCAAGATATTCTTCTTTTCTGGTTCCCACAAATTCCAAAAGATAATCACCCACCGGAACAAGTGCTGTTCGAAAGCGCTCATATATCACTGCTTTGGAATGTTTTGCAGCAGCAACCAGTCGAGCAAATTCCAATGCATCACCCACAACAGTGAAATCAATGTCTTTGGAATCAATGCCCAAAATTCGATCGCGAACATATCCACCAACCACATAGATGGTATATCCATGATATTCGGCCAAATCTGCCAAATCATGAATGATATCAGGGATATCAGCAATGACGAGTTTTTTCATCTTACCAGATCCATGAAGAAGCGGCAGAATATGCCTCTTTTGCGGCTTCTTCCAGTGATGGTCCGCAAGTGGTGAGATGACCCATTTTCCTACCTTTTCTGCATTCCTTTTTTCCATACAAATGTACGATTGTATGGGGATGCTTGAGTGTGTCGACGGGACTATCCGGCATACCCGGACCACTTCTTGTGCCAAGCAAATTAACCATTACAGCAGCCGGCACCTTCATTTCGGGAGATCCCAAAGGCAGATTGAGTATGGCTCTGATGCCATTTTCAAATTGTGATGTATAACATGCTTCTATGGTATAATGTCCGGAATTATGGGGTCTCGGTGCAATTTCATTGAATAATACTTCCCCATCTTTTGTGAGAAACATTTCAATGCCAAATACTCCGATGCCACTGATCGCCTCGATGCATCTCTTTGCCATCTCTTTTGCTTTGGTGGCAATTTCTTCATCAACTCTGGCAGGCGCAAGCACATATCTGCAAATATGATTCTCTTGTATTGTTTCAACACAAGGATATACTGCAATTTCACCGCGTCTATTTCTTGCAACCATCACTGCCAATTCTTTGGTGAAATGTACAAATGCTTCACACATAATTTCTCGCGGAGCTTCCGGATCACGAAATCTATTCCAAGCATGTTCGATATCAGATGCTGATCGAATGGTCGCATTTCCATATCCATCATACCCAAGAGTGCGAGTTTTCATGACAAAAGGATAGCCATGTTTTTCGCCAAAAGCATGCACATCTTCAATTACCTGACAAGCACCGAATGGCGTGATCTCAATCCCGGCATTCTGCATGGTTTCTTTTTGCGTGAATTTGTCTTGCACGAGTGCTATTGTTTCAGACAAAGGAAAAACAGGTCTTTTTTCAGCGATATAATGAAGGATTTCGGGTGCAATGAATTCATTTTCCAAAGTGACGATATCCGAAGCTTCTATGAATGCATCCAATGCTTCACGATCATTCCAACCATCTCCCCAGGACAATGATGTCATCATTCCGGCAGGAGAATCTTCTCCATGTTCGATGATTGCGGTACGCATGCCAATCTTGAATACTTCTTGTGAAAGCATCTTGGCAAGTTGTCCGCCACCAAGAATTCCTATGACATGTGGTCTTGGCTCATATTCCGAATACAGCGATGGAAGCATAGTATCATCCGATTATTTGGGGGCAAAGATACGGATTTGAACAAATAATAATCCGCCGTGAATCCTTGAACTCACGGCGGATTACATATGTAACTGACAGTATTATCGATTGATTGTGAACGGTTTCACTTCTGTATATGGTCCTGCATTGATTCTGCAGAAATAATTACCATTTGGAAGTGCATCCATTGGAATGGAAAGGCGATAATCGCCCTGTTCCAATGTTTCATTCACCGCAAGCGATACTCTTTCACCTTGTGAATTGTAGATTTCAATCGTTGTATTCACTTTGAAACCTATGCTATAATCGATGGAAATATCACTGTTATGTACAGGATTCGGGCTGACTCCTTTCAAAGCGAATGAGGATCCTGAGAATGAAATCAAACGGCCATTGACAAAACATGCATCAATGCTCACTGTTGCATGCTTGGTTGTAATCGGCGTACAGATCTCGCGATCTTTGGTGGTTGCATCCGCGATATCAATCGTATAGGTTGCAGAATCACTCAAGAGAATTTTGAATTTCGCATTGAACAAATCACCATTTGTCGGATTGGTTGTACCAATTGCTTTTACAATGAGTCCATCAGTGAATTCACTTGCTGTTACAGTCCAATTCGGAAGACCAGGTCCTGCGCTGATAGAACCTAATTCATATGCCATCATATCGCCATCATATTTGACTTTGCATTCAATGGTTCGAACATTTGCATCTGCCCATGAACCATTTGCAGTGCCTTTGACTGCAAATTGTTGTATCGTACCTGCCTTGACTTTTTCGACTTTGTTTGGAGATATTTCCAAAGTCAATGGAACCACAAAGCCAGTACCTTTTAGATCAATTGTCGCAGTAATGATATTGCCTTGAGCATCTTTAAGATTTGTCGGCGTGACAAGTACACCTGCACTGAATGCACGAACGGCATCAGGAGAGAATGTAACACCAACAATATATGTCTCATTCGGCTTGATTGTAATCGGATATGTTTGAGGATCAAGCGTAAACAAGCCTGCATCTGCTCCAATCAATTGCATATCACCAATGATCAAATCATCTGTTCCGGGATTTGAAATGGTTGAGGTTAAACGCTTATCATCACAAGTAATCACATTACCATAATCAATCGGAGTTACTTTGATATCTGGATAGCGAGTTTCAATACCTGTACCGATTACATCAACATTTGTCACGATGCGTGGTTCTTCCACAGTTCTTGTACCGGGCGCAGCATCATTCATGATATCTACTGCAGTAATTCGGCGACCAATCGCAGTTGGCTTGAAGCGAACAGGTATTTTGATATCACCACCGATTGGAATGGAAAGATTCGCCGGTAAAGAAGCCGGTGATGTCCATTCAAAATCAGTTGCATTTGGTCCTGCAGCACTAAAATCAATGCTTTCGATCAACAATGCAGAACTTGTGCTTGTATTCTTGATGAGTACTTCACCATCTGTTGCGGCAAAACTTCCAACGAGAACTTGTCCGGGGAATTCATAGCCAGTGGCTTCGATTTTTGGAAGGAAACCATATCCTTTCACCGTACCTGTGGCATTACCTGCATTATTTGCCGTTGCTGTTATTGTTGTTGTATGATCGAATTCACCTGTGGGTTCATATTCAATCTTTATGGTGATCTTATCGCCATTATTGCGAAGAACAAATGGAGCTGCATCACTCACTGGTGGATTGATATTCATAATGCGGAAATTTGGATCAGCAGGTTGTGCAAGTTCAACTTTTGTCACATTCGCAGGAGCCGATCCGGAATTTGTGACATAGACTTCTTTCACCAACACTGTACCTTGACGACGCTTACCCCAATCTTGATCTGTAATCACCAAGCCGGGCTGAATGCCTGTTCCATACCATTTGGAATTAGGAGAGCAATCATCACCATAAGAATCTGATTGGAATCCAATATTGATTGTATCTGAGCGCTCGGATGTTGGATTGAAACAAATTGAATTAAAGAATAATGACTGCTTCGGTGCAATCTTAAATGGAAATACCGGATTTGTTGGATTCGAAACTGAGAACGGAGCCACAACACCGGTGATTCCCGAAATGGTCAATGTATCTGTTCCATTATTCGATATTCTCAAACCGGGAGCACCACCTTGATCTTTGCAATATGTTTGATTGATTGGAACGCGACCTGCATTCCATTCCGGCTCAACTGCAATGCAAGGACGAACGCCTTGACCACGAAGAGGCCAAGTGAATTCAGCACAATCTGTTTTTGCCATGAGTGAATCAATGTCGAATGTCTTTTCATCGGGGATCTCACGATCTGGTGTGTAGGCAATCGTGATTTCACGACTTTCACCGGCTTTGAGTGGAGTGGTATCTGCACTGACTATTTTATACACCAAACCAAATCGTGTTTTGATTTCCTTCAGCGTGATTTCGTTCTTGCTTTCATTCTTGAGCTGCACTTTCATTTCTTTAGTTGTACCCAAGCGCACTTTGCCAAAGTTTA
>JBIKKD010000163.1:0-3991 GCA_044360565.1 Kapaibacterium sp. (SeqCode) | reverse complement strand
CCCTTCCTTGCTTTATGATAAAGTGGGATTCCATTCTTCTTGAGTGCGGAATACATAGGTGGAATCTGTTTTGTATTACCGATAAATGAATTCAATACTTCTCTGATTGTCTCCTCATTCAAATGATGGGGAATATCGACAAAGACAGATTCAGGACTTTCTGCATCTAAAGACACGGTTGAGGCACCAAGTTTAATGGTTGCGATATATGCTTTGTGACTATTCTGATAGGTAGAAATCAATTTTGTGGCTTGTCTTCCAATGCATACAATCAATAATCCGGTGGCAAGGGGATCGAGCGTTCCGGCATGACCAATCTTTTTGATTCCGACTATTCTTCTGAGTTTAGCCACTACATCAAATGAAGTCCATGAAATTTCTTTGTCAATGAATATAATGGCTCCATTTTCCCGAGCATCAGCATACCATTGCTTGAGGGAAGACAAAGATTGTTTGGTGAGAATATTCATGGAATAAAGGGAAGAAATGAATCAGCATCAGAGAGTAAATCGCCTGAAATTACTCGGATGCATGACCATCACGAAGGCGATCATTTTTCTTTGTTTGTTCAACAAGGTTTTGAATCTGTTCCATAGCATCCATTGTTTCATCACGATAAAATCGTAATTCCGGAGCAAAACGAAGCTGGACCCTGGATGCGACATGTTTTCTGATTGTATGTTTTTCTGCATCAATCGCTTGAAGAACATCCGCAATGGATGCTTTTCCGCCGATAGCACTGATATACACTTTGGCTATTTGTAAATCAGGTGACATCTTTACAGATGTCACCGTGATTAAACCTGCTCTGATTTCGGAAGCAATTCTTCGAAGAGGCTCGGATAATGCTTCCATAATGACCGATGCTACTTTTTCAGTTCTGATCGACATATCAGCTTAATTTCCTTTTGACTTCAACTTGCTTATAAGCTTCGACGATATCTCCAACTTGAATGTCATTGAAACCATTGATACTCATACCGCATTCATAATTATTATCAACTTCTCTGACATCATCTTTGAAGCGCTTGAGTGCGGATAATGTTGAATTATAAACAGGGAAGCCATCACGTAAAACACGAACACGATCATTTCTATTGATTTTGCCGGAGGTTACATAGCAACCTGCAACAGTTCCAATTTTGCTGATTTTGAATACTTGGCGAATCTCAGCTGTACCTGTGATTTCTTCTTTGATCTCAGGGGAGAGAAGTCCTTCGAGTGCCATTTGGATTTCATTGATACAGTCATAGATGATTGTATACAATCGTATGTCAACACCTTCATTTTCAGCTGATTTACGAGCTTGTGATGTTGGTGAAACATGGAAACCAACCACAACTGCACTGGATGCAGCAGCCAACATGACATCTGACTCTGAGATTGGTCCGACACCTTTGTGAAGAATCGTAACCTTTGCCTCATCTCTTGAAAGTTTTTGCAATGAATCAGACAATGCTTCCAATGAACCACTAACATCACCTTTGATGATAAGTCGCAATTCTTTTGTTCCACCACGCAAGATATCTTGAGAAATCTCATCGAGGGTGGTTGGTCGCATTTGCTTGAATGTTTGCTCGCGCTTGAGTTGCTGTCTCTTGGTTGCAATTGCTCTAGCTTCGGTCTCTTGTTCAAGCACTGCAAACAAATCACCTGCTTGAGGAGCGCCATCAAAACCGGACACTTGAACGGGAACAGATGGACCTGCCTTCTCAACACGATTTCCGCGTTCATCAAACATTGCACGAACTCTACCGGAATAAATACCTGCCACGAATGCATCACCAATGGAAAGCGAACCTTTTTGAACCATGACGGTAGCCAAAACACCCTTTCCTTTGTCAAGATGGGCTTCAATAACGGTTCCTCTCGCAATGCGATCAGGATTTGCTTTTAGATTCAAAATCTCCGCCTCTAAGAGAATCTTCTCCATGAGACCTTCAATGTTGATTCCTTTCTTTGCTGAAATATGAGCGCATTGATATTTACCGCCCCATTCTTCAACCAATACACCGCGATCAGCCAATTGTTGCTTAACGCGATCAGGATTTGCATCTTCTTTGTCGATTTTATTCAATGCAACAACAATGGGAACATTGGCTGCTTGAGCATGGCTGATGGCTTCAATTGTTTGAGGCATCACATTGTCATCGGCTGCGACAACAAGAACAACGATATCTGTTACTTGAGCTCCTCTGGCACGCATTGCTGTAAATGCTTCATGGCCTGGTGTATCAAGAAATGCGATTGTGCGACCATCAGGTAAATCAACATGATATGCGCCAATATGCTGAGTAATACCACCGGATTCACCGGCTACAACATTTGCTTTTCTGATATAATCGAGGAGTGATGTCTTACCATGATCCACATGACCCATGATAGTTACTATCGGGGGACGAGTCACTAGTGTATCTTCTGCATCTTCAATATCAATGATCTCTTGTGCTGCTTGTTCATCCAGGAATTCTACTTGGAATCCATAATCATCAGCAATCAATGTGATTGTGTCTTTGTCAAGTCTTTGATTAATGCTCACCATTAATCCAAGAGACATACACTTGACTATGATTTCTGCAGCTGTTGTGCCCATCAATGCAGCAAGATCAGCAGTGGTCACAAACTCAGTTAGGCGGAGAATTGTACTTTCGCGTTCAACTTCTTCAATACGGCGAGCCTCTTTTTCTTCGCGCTCCATCTTCTTTCTTTGCTTGAGCTTATTTCTGAAACCCGAACCGGAATCTTCCATGCCGGATAGCGTTTCACGAATTGCTCTTGTAACATCCTCTTCGGTGATTGTCTCACGAATGGATTTCTTTTTCTTCTTCTTCTTGTCAATTCCTTTCGCATCTTTTGGAGGTGCTGGACGGAGATTCTTCTTTGCTGCTTTATCCTTATCTTCCTCGGTTTTGGCAGGAGCGAGTCCTAGACCACCCTCTTGACCTTTGGCGCGAAGTCTCTCACCAATGGATTGTTGATTTCCTGTTGTAGGTCTATTTGTTCTACGATCATTATCTCTACGCTCACCACCTGGACCTTGTTGCTGCTGTGGACGATCTCCGCTTTTCTTTGCATTTCGATCGGGACGACCATATCTACCACCTTCTTCTCTGCGAGAGGGGACATCAATTTTTCCAACAACAGTCAAGCCACGAAGCTGAGGCATTGCTCCGGCTTCATACTCGACTTCCATGATGCGTTTTTTTCTCTTCTTTTTTGGATCTTTGGAATCATCTTCCTGAGACACAGCTTCCGTTTCTGCTGAGGTAGTTTTCTCGACTTCCTTTTCAGCTTCCTTGACAACTTCAACTTCAGGTGTCGATATCTCTACTGTTTCGGCTACAGGTTCAATCTCAGGTTGTGACTCGATTTCTTTTTCGATTTCGATATGAGTTGTTTCCGGCTCAGAAGGTTCGGGCATTATTTCCGGTTCAGATACTACTTCTTCAATCGGAGCCTCAATGATTTCCTCTTTCGATTCAACCATTACCGGTTCATCAATTTCAGTAGGTAATACATGAACGGGAATCTCTTCAATGACCGCTTCTTCAGTAAGTGGTGATTCTTCAGAATCGCCCTTTTCAGGATTACGAGCATGATGATACTTTTCTAATTTCTCTCTCTGCTTTTCAGCTGCTTTCGCTTCACGGGCAAATTTGTCCATGACTACATCCACCATCTCATCGTTTAAGACAGATGTTGGTTTGTTTTCAATGGTGAATCCTTTTCCTTGAAGGAATTCAACAATGGCATCCTTCCCAATATTAATCTGGGAGGCAAGCTTGAAAAGACGTGTTCCGTTAGATGCAGGCATACAACCTATGGTTGAATGTTAAAAAAAATCGAATGCATGAACATTCATGCAAACTTCCGGCTACAGGCTCATTTATTCTGCAGAATTTTCATCTGAAGTTGAATCATCCGGAAAAGTATTGGCTACAAGAATCGCATCGCGAATCTCGGATCTCTCTTGTTCTTCAAATTCAGAAAG
>JBIKKD010000162.1:0-3995 GCA_044360565.1 Kapaibacterium sp. (SeqCode) | reverse complement strand
ATTGATATGTAAAAATTCCGGTAAAAGATTCATCGCATCGAGCGCTTTCATTCCGCCTATTCCGAGAAGAATTTCTTGTCTTAGTCTATGTTCTCTACCTCCATGATATAATCTGTCTGTTATCTGCATAAGCGCAGTTTCATGGGTATTCTCTTCATGATATGTATCAAGGAGGAATAAAGTTGTGCGACCGATCTTCGCCTCATATACTTTGACTTTTGCATTGCCTTCAGGATATGCAACTTGAATCATTAGGGGATGTCCGAATTCATCAAGGACCGTTGTCAATGGAAGTTGATCAATGTGAACATGTTCGTAGAAGTCTATTTGATTTCCGGATTGATCAATTCTTTGATGTGGACTTCCCTCATGATACAATAGTCCAATACCGATCAATGGCAATCCCAAGTCGGATGAAGATTTCAGATGATCCCCGGCCAATATTCCCAAGCCGCCGGCATATTGATGCATGGATTGCGAGAAACCGAATTCCAAGGAGAAATACGCTATCCTTGAAGATTGCAATTCGAGATTTTCTTCATAGGATTGGTTTAATGTCAGATCCATTGCTGATGATTCAAATTGATGTTATTAAATCAGAATACATATAGAAAAAATGCCTGCATAATCATGAGAAAATGCAGGCATCTAAACAGACTACAATCGCTATCAGGATTTTTTCTTCACTGTCATGGATTTGATGATGACAGGTTCGCGAGGAGTACTACCATTCAAAGGAGTGGCCGCGATTTTCATGACGATGTCCATGCCTTCGGTCACTTTACCAAACATTGTATAACTTTTTGGAAGGCCCAAGTCTTCAAGACAAATAAAGAATTGACTTGTATTGGTATTTGGTCCACGATTCGCCATTGCGAGTACGCCTTTTGCATACCCAATTTGATAACTTTTTGTGTTTGAGTTTAACTCATCTACGAAGTCTCCGCCATAGATGCTTTCTCCGCCTGTTCCCCATTGACCTTTCATGGATTCATCTTTCGTTTTTGGATCGCCGGCTTGGATCACAAATCCAGGAACAACGCGATGAAAGAGAATTCCATCATAAAAGTTCTTTTCGGCAAGGCCTACAAAATTGTCTACAGTTTTTGGTGCATCATCACCATACAGACCTATTGTGACAGATCCATGATTTGTATTCATGATAATTGTATGGGTGATTTTAGGTTCTTGATTTGTCATCACGACTGATTGCGCTCCTGCAAATTGCGTCGAGAATGTCATTGCAATGAACATCATCGACAAGGTGAATAAATTCATTGTGGTTTTCATGGGAACTCCAATGGTGATAATTTGAAATTACTTTTTACTGATTTTCATAGTAACAATTTGATTCGGTCTTTCCGTCTTTTCATCTCGTGGTGCATTGGCAATTGCATCAACAATATCCATCCCTTTGATAACTTTTCCGAAAGCGGAATATTCACCATCCAAAAATTCGGAATCTTTAACACAAATGAAAAACTGGGAATCCGCACTATTGATATCTTCGCCTCTGGCGGCTGAGAGTGTGCCACGGACATGTGAATAATCATTGAACTCGGCTGGAACCTTCTTTTGATCGGGTCTTCCAAAGCCCCAAGTTTCAGGTCCTTTTGACGAATCTTTACTATTTGGATCTCCACCTTGAATCATGAATTCGGGATCAACTCGATGGAATTTCGTTCCATCATAAAATGAACTCATTACCAAGCTGTCGAAATTCGCACAATGTTTTGGTGCCAATTCAGGAAATGTTTCAATGATAATTTCACCGAGAAGCATAGTTCCTTGTTGTACTTGTATTACATAAGTAGGATTCTTTCCGGGATCTTCTGATGAAAAAACTGTGGAAACAATACTCATGAAGAAAAGTATAAAAATGACTGATTTCATGGTGCGATGATAGATTAAGAAATCAAACCTAATTCTTTGCCAACTTCGGCAAACACTTCGAGTATTTTCTCAAGATGTTCATCTTCATGGGAGGCCATATAACTTGTGCGCATCATGCTCATATTTGGTGGCACGCCGGGCGGAACGAATGCATTGACAAAAACACCTTTGTCATACAATTTTCTCCAGAAGACCAATGCCGTGTCAACATCACCAACGATAATGGGCACAATACCGGTGGGGCTATGGTAGACATTGAACCCGAGTTCCGCGAATCCTTTTCTCATTTTGTCGGAATTTGAAATGAGTTTTGTAACGAGCTCAGGTTGTTCTTGGAGAATTTCAAGTGCAACCAATGCTGCAGCGCAAGATGCGGGTGTTGGGCTCGCACTGAATATGAGTGCCGGAGAATGATGTTTCAAGTAATTGATTACGCGTTCAGGACCGGCTACGAATCCTCCGAGAGAAGCAAATGTCTTGGAGAAAGTACCCATCGTGAGATCTGTTTTATGGGTCAGATTATAGAGTGATGCTGTTCCTCTACCGCCATCACCAATGACGCCCGTTGCATGCGCATCATCCACAAGAACTCTTGCGCCATACTTTTCAGCCATTTCAATGATTCCCGGTAATTCAACCACTTCACCTGAAACAGAGAATACACCATCAGTTACGATCAATTTGCCTGCACTATCAGGAATGCGTTGCAGCGTTTTTTCCAAATCTTCGATATCATTATGCTTATAGCGAACGAATTCGGCAAATCCACCTTTTGCAAGCATTGCACCATTGATGATACATGCATGATTTTCTTTGTCGGAAATCACATAATCGCCTTTGCTGACTAGACCGCTGATCACACCAAGCGCAGTTTGATAACCTGTGGAATACAAGAGACAGGATTCATATCCCAAGAATTTTGCCAGAGCTTCCTCGAGGCGAATATGAAGGTCGATCGTACCTGTGAGATATCTTGATCCGGAGCAACCTGTCCCATATCTATTGATTGCATCGATAGCGGCTTGTCTAACTCTTGGATGAGCTGTGAGACCGAGATAATTATTCGAGCCGGCCATGATGACCTTACGACCTTCGATGGAAACAACAGGTCCTTCATTTTCCTGGATTTCACGGAAATATGGGTAAAGACCCAATGCTTTCACTTCATCGGCTCTTGTAAATTCAATACATCTTTGAAAAATATCCATGCTACACCTTATTCGATTTGCTCAATCATAATCAGTTTAATGCTAAGAAATTACTCAATTTATGGCATTCTTCATAGCAAAGCGGTCAAGAATGACTGTGCTTCCTATTCGGAATCAATGAATACGGGTTCTGATAATTTCCCATATTTATCGACTGCATGAACCAATGCTGAGAATGGTTTTGATTTATCTTTTGGTCTAATAGAAAATTTCTGATTATTGTTAAATCCATCTTTTGCATCGAAATCCGCACTATTGTCTTGTGCGGCGATTATATTCACTGCTGTACCTTCAGCAAAGATGATTTTGCACCTATTTTGCTTTCCATCATACTTGCCAAAAGATCTTACAAACAGTTCTACTTGTCCCTCTTTATTTGTTTTTCCGATTATCTGAGGAGGATCGAATGATCTAATTCGAATCGAATACGATTTTCCTATCAGTTTACCATTGATCAATCTTTCGAAATAAACAACTGTCGCGGTATCTTCTATATCAGGTTTAAAAGTAAATGGTTTTCCTTGCTGATTATCCTCTAAAATTCTTTGAGAATTTCTCAAAATTGCGCGAGCATCCAAAGTATTGGAATTTGGCATTTCGGGTTTGAAGGTAAACGCATAATATGGGTACATGAAATTTGGAATGCTTGGATCATTCAATTTCTTGGGATCAACAATGAATTCTGTTGTGACTGATTTGTTATCCCACTTTCTCTTACCAGTTATTTTAACCGTTATTGCATTGCTTGCCGGAGCTACACCGCCAATAATTATTTCTCCCTGGCGATAATCCAATAGATAAGCAGTTCCCGACATATCTTTATTTCTGTATACTATATCCACTATAGGCTTTTCTGCATAATCATTTGGGGTATAAATTCCTTGCACAAAAATC
>JBIKKD010000161.1:0-3996 GCA_044360565.1 Kapaibacterium sp. (SeqCode) | reverse complement strand
TCCACCATTCCCGGCGCAAAAGTTCGAGTGAATCCAATTGGTATTTTTGGTACGGCAAATCAAACGCCAATCCAAATCGTGGTGAATGGAACGAGTTTTGAGGAAGTCTATGCTTCTGCTTCAAAGCTTGCGAATGTAGCAAGATCCATAAAAGGAGCTCAGGATGTCAGATTGAGCGTTGATGATGGAAAACCCGAATCCAGAATTGAAATTGATCGTGATAAATTGGCTGCATTTGGTTTGACCATCGGTGAAATAGGGAATTCATTGCAGATTGCATTAACAGGTGACAATTCCGCGAAATATCGTGATGGAAATACTGAATATGATATGCGCATTTTCCTTGACGAGTATGATCGTTCGGAAACCGAGAAATTACTACGCTTGCCATTTGTCAATGCAAGAGGACAACAAGTTGAATTGCAACAATTCGCCTCGATTGTTCCCGCTAGTGGTCCAACCAAATTGCAAAGAGAAAACCGAAATACTGCCATTACTGTATTTTCTCAAGCTGTTGGCAGACCTTCCGGAAATATCGTTGCCGATATTCAAAATGGAATGGAAAAAGAACAATTGCCAGCGGGTGTCACCATATCATATCTCGGAGACCAAAAGAATATGCAGGAATCATTCGTAAGTCTGGGACTTGCCCTTGGTGCTGCAATTCTTTTCGTGTATTTGATCATGGTTGCTTTATATGATTCATATATCTATCCTTTTGTTGTATTATTCTCCATACCTGTTGCATTTGTGGGAGCTTTGCTCGCGATGGCATTGAATATGAAAGCATTGGGTATCTTTCCAATTCTAGGTATCATCATGATGATTGGATTGGTGGCGAAAAATGCGATTTTGCTCGTGGATAGAGCAAATCAAAATCGATTGGAAGGTTTGTCGATCATGGAATCACTTTTGGACTCAGGCCGTACCAGATTGCGACCCATCCTCATGACAACAGTTGCAATGGTATTGGGAATGCTTCCGATTGCAATATCGAAAAGTTCTGGAGCTGAATGGAAAACCGGATTGGCATGGGCCATCATTGGAGGTTTGACAAGCTCGCTTCTCCTTACATTGGTCTTGGTTCCGGTGATTTATCATATCGTGGAATCCATGAAAGACAAAAGGACAAAGAAGAAATCAAATAGATCAGATCTTCCACATGCTCAAGTGAATGAAGGATTTACCTCATGATATTGCATGTGATCACAGGAATGCTCTGTTTATTCTTATTCGGCAGAATGCTCTTTTTATTCAAATCTTTGGGAGATAAAGAGAAACAAAATTCTCCCATTTTGAAAGAGTTGCTCACTTTACTTGGACTGACGGCATTATTGCCATTCATACTATCTTTATTCGCACATTGAAGAAATTCATTTATACATATCTGACAATGGGATGCATCATATTTGTGATTGCATCCCATCTTGCATTCGGGGAAATGCAAGATCAAGTTTCCTTTGTTTTGATGAAACAATTGAGAATGCCGATTGCTCAAGCATATTTGACTGATGCCAAATTGCCAATGGAGTATATAGAAAATCAATGGAAAGCCGGATATCATATTGCAGGAATATCTCATGGTGATCAAGGTTATGCCATCATCATGAATGGCGGATTGATTCCACAGAAAATTATATCATCCGATACTTTTCCGAGCACTCAATTGCGTAACTATATGGCAATGGGTTTTCGCATGACTTCGATTTCAGCACATGCCGGAAAATGGGATATCATAATGTCACTCGAAAACGGAGTATACTCACAAGTTGTAAGCACTCATAAACAATTCCCCAAAAAACATATTCAAGAATATTGGGATAAAGGATATCGCATCGCATGCATTGAGTTTGGAAATGGATTATGGACTCTTGGCATGAATAGGTCAATGATGACGCAATCACAATCTTATATTACCACTGATTCAATCCCCAAGAGAATTACTTCTGTTTTGAAAGGACTCGCCATAAGATCTTGCATGAATATTCAAGGTAAATATTTCATTGTAGGAGAAGGCAGAGATGATGGCGCGCCGTATTTGTTTCTTTCAAATGATTCACTCCGAAAGGAGATGATAGATACAGCATGGCAAAAGCGTTATGCTCTTTTAGAATTTCAAATGGAAAGAAAACCTGTAAGATATATGCTTCCTGAACATCTATTGAAAGAACAATTGATTGAATCATTGGATCTTACAACACTGCCATCAGACTCAATGCAACATGAAGAATTCAATACACATATTCTGATATGCAAGGATCAAGCTAGCGCTCCAATCGCAATGCGAAGAAGAGCTCAATCCTATCTATTGAGAAAAGACACTGCTTCCGCAATTAATGTTTATGCTCGATATCGAGAAATCATCCCTAAACATCGAGCATGGATTGATTCTTCAATTGCACTGCTTACCATGCCTATCCAACCATTGGAAATCATCAATATCGGACAACCCATCAATACAAAAGGATCCGAATGGGATCCCGTCCCATCACCCGATGGAAAATCATTATTCCTCTCCGTGAGAGATCGTTTCGGTGGAGAGGGAAGACAAGATGTATTTATCTCCGAACGAATAGATTCACTTCCGGGATCTCCATGGGGAACCCCAAAAAGCATAGGAAAAGGCGTGAATTCTGCCCAAGGTGAAGAAACAATTGACAATGTTTCAACCGATGGCAATACAATCCTCTTATCCGGAACATTCCCCGGATCATATGGTAAATTTGACATTTACACAGCAGAAAGAACTTCATTTGGTTGGGATAATCTCAGGCAAATGCCTCGTCCAATCAATTCAGAATATCATGATGAAAGTGGATGTTTGAGCTCAGATGGAAGAGTGATATTATTCAGTTCTGAAAGACCCGGTGGAATCGGCGAAATAGCAGTACCCATGAATTATCGTTATGCGGATGGAACATATGGTAATATGGACTTATGGGCTTGCATCAAAACTGATACAGGTTGGAGTGAACCAATCAATCTTGGACCAAATATCAATACGCCATTTGCCGAACGCTCACTGTTCCTACATCCTGATGGTAGGACATTATATTTCTCAAGCAATGGACATCCCGGACTTGGCGGTTTGGATGTATATAAATCATATAGAATAAATGAAGATTCATGGACTGAATGGACGGTTCCACAAAACCTGGGTCGCTCCATAAATACACTGGATGATGATTTCAGTTATAAAATAACGGTAAACGGTGACACTGCCTATTATGCGGCTCAAGATGCTCCGGGAGGGTTCGGACAATGGGATGTGTATAGAGTAATACTTCCAAAAGATATAAGACCGCAACCCATCGCATCCATTTCAGGAAAAGTTATTTCAAAGAAAGATGGACTTCCCATTCCGGCAACTATCATTTGGGAAGATTTAAGCACCGGAAAAACTGTCGGTTCATCAAGAATCAATCCGGTTGATGGTTCCTATTTCATCGTTCTTCCACTCGGGAAAAAATATGGGTATTATGCCAGTTCTCCGGGCTACTTTCCGGCATCATCAAATATTGACTTGCGAAAAAACACGAAATCCTTGACAAAAAAACAAATCATCGAATTGTCTAAAATGCCTGATGAACAAGCAAAAGAAGTCACTGTTGAATTGACCAATGTCTTTTTTGCCTACCTTTCTCATGAACTCTTGAAAGATTCATATCCTGAATTGCAAAGATTGGCTGATATCATCAAAGAAAGGAGATATCAAAATATCCTTATAGCCGGTCATACTGATGATAGAGGATCTGATGCATTCAATAATGATCTTTCGCAAAAAAGGGCAGAAGCCGTGAAAAAGCATCTCATTAGTTTGGGAATTACATCAGAATACCTGAAAACACAAGGATTTGGAAAGAAAAAACCACGATATGTTGGAAAAACCGAGGAAGAGAGAGCGGGCAATAGAAGAGTGGAAGTCACCATAATCAAAGAATAAAGCCCCAAAATTGAATATCTTTGTGACTGATAATCATCCATTTGAGCTTCAAT